>JBFWJP010000131.1:0-4730 GCA_050253135.1 Desulfurella sp.
TTACTCTTCCCCTAATTTAAATCTTACAAACCTTCTAAGCATTATATTTTCGCCAAATTTTGCTATAGCGTTGTTAATTAAATCTTTTACTTTGACCATCTCATTTTTTACAAAAGGTTGGTCAAGTACACAAATATCTTCTAGGTATTTGTTAATCTTACCTTCTAATATTTTGTCTAAAACATTTTCTGGCTTACCGCTTTTTAATAGCTGCTCTTTTTGAAAAGCTTTTTCTTTTTCAATTATTTCTTGAGGAACACTTTCTTTATCAACATAAAGTGGGTTTGTGGCAGCAATATGCATGGCTATATCTTTTGCTAGTTGAGCAAATTCATCTGTGTTTGCAACAAAATCAGTTTCGCAATTTAACTCAATCATTACGCCTATTTTACCTCCAGCGTGGATATAGCTTACAATTTTACCTTCGTTAGCAACTCTAAGCGATTTTTTTCTAGCACTTGCAAGACCCATTTCTCTAAGTTTTTCTATCGCTTTATCCATATCACCGTTTGCCTGTTCTAATGCTTTTTTGCAGTCCATCATACCTGCGCCTGTGCGCTCTCTTAGTTCTTTAACTAACTGTGCATTTATTTCCATATTCTATATATCCTCCTCTTCAATGAGCTCTTCTTCACTTTCTATTTTTTCAGATACTGCTTCTTCAAACTTCTCAGATTCTATCTTTTCAGCAGCTTCTTTATTGTAGCGCTCCCTTCCCCTTAACACGGCTTCCTGCATTTTTTGTGCTAACAAACTTATAGATCTAATTGCATCGTCGTTGCCAGGAATAATATAATCGATCGGATCCGGATCGCAATTTGTATCAACAAGTGCAACTAACGGAATTTTTAGTTTGTTCGCCTCTTCAATGGCAAGTTCTTCGCGTTTCGTATCAACTGCAATAATAACATCTGGCAATTTAGTCATATTTTTTATACCAGATAAGTATTTTTCCAGCTTTTCTTTCTTTTTCATTAAAATTTTTGCTTCTTTCTTGGTGTATTTGTTGATCTCGCCACTTTCTTCAAGCTCTGTAAGTTTTTTGAGGTTTTCTACGCCTTTTCTCACTGTAGAAAAGTTTGTAAGCAAACCGCCTAACCATTTGTAAGTAACATAAGGCATACCACACGCAATTGCCGCTTCCCTAATTTCGTCCTGACCCTGTTTTTTTGTACAAACAAAAAGAATCGTTTTGTTAGCAGCAGCTTGATCTTCAACGAACTCATAAGCCTTTTCAAAATAATACAGCGTCTGCTGCAAATCAATAATATGAATACCCTTTCTTGCAGCAAAAATGTAAGGTTTCATTTTTGGGTTCCAACGCTTGGTTTGGTGACCAAAGTGAACCCCAGCTTCTAACAACTCTTTCATTGAAATGTGAGACATACAAACTCCTTAAAAATTGGATTTTCCACCACTTGCTACTATGCACAGATCTACAATATAGACTCCCTGTGCACACAAATAAGCAAGTGTGCGTTTTTCAAAGTGGCATTTTACCATAAAGTCTTCTATATTACAATCATAAAATTCTTTCGTTGCTCATACATATTTTTTTATTTACAAACAACCTCAACTGAAGTATAATTTTAAAAAATAAGCCTACATGAGGTGAAAAAGTGAAAACAATACTAATGGCAGGTGGCTTTGGAACAAGACTTAGACCACTTACTATAAAAATACCTAAACCAATGGTACCAATTGCTAATAAACCTATAATGCTTCATGTGATTAATTTACTAAAGCGCCACTTTCTAAAAGACATAAGTGTATTATTGTTTTTTCAACATGATGTTATAAAGAATTTTTTCCAAGACGGTCAAGAATTAGGTGTAGATTTGAGCTATATCTTGCCAGATGAAGACTATGGTACAGCTGGAGCAGTTAAATATGCTGTCGTAGAGGAAAAAATTAATGAACCAATACTGGTCATAAGTTCTGACATACTATGTGACTTTGACCTTACAAAAGCAATTGAATCACATAAAAATAAAAATGCAAAAGCAACAATTGTCTTGACTCACACAAAAGATCCCACATCGTACGGTATTGTCATTACTGACAAAAACTCAGACATTGAAAAATTTTTAGAAAAACCATCATGGGGCGAAGTATTTTCTGATTTAATTAACACAGGTATTTACATATTGGAAAAAGAAGCCTACGACCTTATACCAAACAATACAGAGTTTGATTTTAGTAAAGATTTATTCCCGCTTTTGTTAAAAAAAGGTATAAAAATTAATGCATTTGTAGATAATGGCTACTGGAAAGATATTGGTAACATCTCTGAGTACTTTGCTGCAAACATAGAGTGTCTAGAATCAAAAGTACATATTGAGTTAGATGAAGAAAGGATTGAAAACACAAACTTTTTTGTAGGCAAAAATACTAATATAAACTTTACATCTATGCTTTCTGACAATCTTATTATTGGTGAAAATTCTGTTATTGAACCCAAAGCAAAAATCAAAAACTCTATAATTGGCAAAAATGTCCGTATTGGAAAAAATTGCAATATAGAAAATACAATTATTTGGGATAATGTACAAATTTTTCCAGACTGTGAAATAAGAAATTCAATCATTTTAGATAATGTAACAATAGGCTCTCAAACCACAATTGACGATAACTGTGTTATATCAAGTTCAGTAAAGATTGGAAACAATGTAGTCATAAAACCCAATGTTAAAATCTGGCCAAATAAAGAAGTAGAATCTGGAGCAATTTTATCATCATCTTTAATATGGGCAGAAAAGTGGTCTTATATGCTCTTTGCAAAATATGGTGTAACGGGGCTTGCAAATTTAGAAATTACACCAGAATTTTGCACAAAGCTCGGTTCTGCTTATGCAACTAGCTTAAAAGAAAAATCTACCGTTGTGTGTGGCAGAGATACGCATCCTGTATCAAGGCTCTTAAATAGAGCTTTAATGTCTGGGGTTTTATCATGCGGCGTAAATGTGGAGGATTTAAGCGATACACCCATACCTATCATAAGGTACATAATAAAAACAACAGGTAAAGCCGGTGGTTTTTATTTGAGACGCTCCCCATTTGATACAGAATTTGTGGATATTAAATTCTTTGATAATAATGGTATGGATATATTAAGTTCAAAAGAAAAGACTATAGAAAGGCTATTTTTTAGAGAAGACTTTAGGAAATCACCTATTAATAAAGTAGGTAATTTAAATTTTCCATACCATGTAATAGAAAGCTATAACAATTCCATTTTAAACAAAATAGATACTGAAAGTATTAAACAAAAAGGTTTAAGAGTAGTAATAGACTACTCCTTTGGCAGTGCATCAAAAATTCTGCCTAATATATTAGGAAAAATTGGCATTGAGGTGATAAGCTTAAATGCCTTTATAGAGCCAAATAAGACAACACGAACAAAAGAAGAATTTGATCAAGCTCAAAATACATTATCAATTATTACAAGAAGCACAAATGCCGATTTAGGCATTATGCTTGATTCTGGTTGCGAAAAAGTTTTTTTGGTTGACAATCATGGTGAAATAGTAGATAATGAACAGGCTGTAAGAGCGTTAATCTTACTCCAAGCTCAGCAATTAAAAGGTAAAAAAGTTATTTTACCGATAAATGCCTCTTTTATGTGCGAAAAACTGTGCAAAGACTTGGGTATAGACTTTTATGAATCTCCATTTACAATGAAAGAATTAATGTACAATGCCTATAACCTGAAAGCAGATTTTAGTGCTGATGCAAATGGTGGTTTTTTATTTAGCAATTACCAATACTTTTTTGATGGTATATACTCAACGCTTAAAATTTTAGAGCTTTTAAGTTTGCAAGACAAAAGCATTTCACAGTTTACTAATATGTATGAGTCCACACCTAAAGCTAAACTTTTGTTACCATGCCCTTTTGATAAAAAAGGTACAGTAATGAGAAAATTGTTTGAAACAACACAAAACGCAGATAGGCTTACAACATTTGGTATTAAAGTTTATCATAGAGACATAGAAGGATGGGTTTTGCTCTACCCAGAAGAAGATAAATCTTACTTTACAATAGAAGCAAACGCAAAATCACAAAACGATGTAGATATGCTAATAAATACATACGCAGAGATAGTAAAACAATACATTTAAAATTTTAGGAGGTCACATGAGCGCAATCATTGAAGTTAATGCAATTGAAATTTTAGACTCAAGGGGAAACCCTACCATCAAAACTATAATCAAAACAGAAGATGGTGCTATTGGAAAAGCAGAGATCCCATCTGGTGCATCAACTGGCTCAAAAGAAGCACTAGAGTTAAGAGACAACGATCCACAAAGGTACAATGGCAAAGGCGTTTTGCAAGCTGTATCCAATGTTAATGATAGAATTGCAGATGAAATCATTGGTATGGATGTTTTAGAACAAGCAGAAATTGATAATTTACTTATCGAGCTAGACGGCACAGAAAACAAATCGAACTTAGGTGCAAATGCTATTCTTTCTGTATCAATGGCTTGCGCAAAAGCAGCCGCAAAGGAATTAAATATACCGCTTTATAGGTACATTGGCGGTCTTAATGCAAAAATTTTACCTATTCCTATGCTTAATGTTATAAATGGCGGTGTTCATGCAGACAACAATATTGATTTTCAAGAATACATGATTGTGCCTGTTGGAGCTCAAAATTTTGCAAGTGCCATGCAAATGGCTTCTGAAACATTCCAGATGCTTAAAAAACTCTTAAAGGCTGATGGACA
>JBFWJP010000132.1:0-4662 GCA_050253135.1 Desulfurella sp.
GCAGCTTGGTAGCATAGGTTGCAATTTCAAATGTGAAGGCTGCGTATCGAATGTATTTGTAAAACATGCGGAAGTTTTTAAAAATGCTTTAAAAATTTTAAGTGCTGAAGAAATTATACAAAAAGCACTTAGAGAAAACTCCAAAGGCATAGTTTTTGGCATAAATGAACCTACAATGCAATACTTTAGTCTGCTTGATCTTGCAAAAAAAGCTAAAGAAAGCAAACTGCTTTTTGGTATATCTACAAATCTCTATTATACTAAAGATGCACTAGAAGAGTTAATGAAATATTTAGATTTTGTAAATGTAGGCTTAAAAGGATATACACAAACCACATACAAAAAATTTTGCAAAGCTTTGGACTCAAAACCGGTATTTCGAAATATTGTTTACTTATTTAAAAACAATGTGTATTTTGAAGTTTCTATCCCTCATGTAAAAGGCAATGAAATTGAGCTTATAAATGTAGCAAAATTTTTATCAAAACTATCACACCACATACCTATGCAGGTTATGCGCTTTGTTCCGTTTGATAATGCATCGGCTGAACTTGAGCCTTCAATTAGCGAATCAGAAGAATTAGTTGAAAAACTTAGAGAGTATTTAGATTATGTATATTTGTTTAATTCCCCAGGCACAAAATATCTAAATACTACATTAGATGAATTTAGTATAAAACGCTATTTTTACGGACCAATGGGTGCGCACATTGCTTCTGCAACAGGTAAACCTACGCATATTGTAGGTAATATTTGCAAAAAAAATTTTGAAGAAGATGGCTTTTTTGGCGGCTACAGGCTCACAAGGGCTATTGAGATGGTAGTAGGTATATTAAATGCGCTTGGCGTAAAAGACAAAAAGACTATAACTTTTGTTATTGGTACAATTTTAAGAGATAGAGATTTTTTAGCTTTTTTTCATGAAACTCAGGATGGCGAAAACACAAATTTAGAAAATTACTTTGATGTTGTAAATTTATTAGCAAAAATCTCAAATACTGATGCTTCGAAGCTAGTTAACTTTTACAGCGAGGTTTTAGAAGATGTTAAGCAAAAACGCAAAAATATAGACAAAAAACTAAAATCCTACTATATTATGGGCACGCCAATTTTTGCACTTAATACACACAGATTTGAAAACAAACTTGCGAGTTTTGTAGGGCTAGAGACAATTAAATTGACAAAAGAAGGTAAGCCAGGCGTTAATATAACGCATGAGGAACTTATCGCATATAACCCTGACATTGTATTTATTTCTGGGTTTATTTCTTGCAAAGAAGAAGACTTTTATGCGTATTGCCAAACACACAACATAAATATAAATGCAATCAAAACAAAAAAAGTTTTTAGGTTACCGTTTGGTTGGGATTTTGGTACAGTTGAGTGGATATTTGGTTTGATGTTTATTGCAAACGCAGCCTACCCCGATATCTATAGTTTTGATATTGAAAACAAATACTACTTGTTTAAAAATAAAAGTTATACCAATACAAATAAATCGTTTTATGCGAATATTGGATAATTTTTTTAGAAGCGTTATATAAAAATTTACATATTTAGTGGAGGGGTTATGGATAAGGTTAGACTTGCGTGTGCACCAAATTTAAGTGGTATTATAGAAGAAATTATTGATAGTTTTCACAACAAAACAGTTTCATTTGACTTAGTGATTGGTGATAATTGCAATGTCTATTATAAAGAGATATTAAACGGCAAACCGTACGATGTATTCTTAGCTGCAGATCAAAAAATGGCTGATGATCTAATTTCTTCAGGTCTTGCAAAAAAAAGCGCCGTTTACGCCGAAGGCAAACTATGTTTATGGTCACTGGAGCACAACATTTCAAATCTAAACAATATAAAAATAGCACTACCCGATCCAGACTCAGCTCCTTATGGAAAAGCAGCTTTTGAATATTTAGAAAACACAAAAATATTAAACTCTGTGAAAAAAAACCTGCTTTTTGGTAAAAGCCCATTTGAAGTTTCAAGATTAGTGCTTGATCAAAAAGCTCAAGTAGCATTTTTGCCTGTTTCTTTTGTAAAAAGTATTTTAAAGAACGAGAACTTTAAAATCCTGGAAGATGGCTATAGTCCTGTTATCCAAAAAGGTGTTTTACTCTTAACAGCAAATGATAAGGCTCAAGAGTTTTTTGATTTTCTGATAAATTCTAAACAATCAAAACAAATCTTAAATAAATTTGGTTTTTAAGAGGAGGTTTTATGAAGTTAAAATTTATTTTAACTACAGCCATATGCTTGTTTTTAGCTCAAAATGCACATGCAGTAAATTTAGACACAATTGTTGTTAGTGCTTCAAAGGTCAAACAAAAAGTAGAAGATTCACCTACCTACATCCAAGTTTTAACTCATAAAGATTTAGAAGATAATGGTAGCCCATTTGTAAGCAATATTCTTAATCAAATGCCGGGTATATCTGTAGAACAAGGAGGAGGATTTGGTGGAGAAACTATGGCATTTATAAGAGGCATACCTGTAAGTCCAAAAGTTATGATGGATGGTGTAAGTGTAATGAGTCCCTATTATCCATTCCCGCACTTTAATTTTGGACCTATAATGCCAGACAATATCGATAGACTAGAAATTCTTCAGGGCGCTCAAAGCGGAATTTGGGGCGCAAATGCAGCAAGTGGTGCAATAAATATAATTACAAAAAAAGGCGAAGGAAGTCCACATATTGATTATAAGCAAACATACGGTTCGTTTGGTACCACAAAAGAATACTTAGCTGCTTCAGGAAAACTCAACAAGTTTAATTTTTATATTGCTGGCTCAGCATATGACACTACAGGCATACCTCAAACATACTCCTATAATTATGCAACTCACTCGTATTCTAGAGGTGGGAAAAGAGATGGCTACCATAAATACTCCTTCTACAGTAACCTAGGATATGATTTTGACGATAACTTAAGCATAAATCTTATTGCAGATGCGTACAAATCTACAAATTACACAGATATTTGCAAAAATGAAAAAGTCTGTCCAAACAACTCAGCTTTCTCAAATCTAACACCTACTGCCCAATCTTCAAGACACGTTGTAGATTTTCTATTTACAAAATTTAATCTTGAAAAGAAATTTGAAAACGCAACGCTATCTTTTGAAACACACTATATGCAAAACAATAGCTACTACTATTCACCATCAAGTGCACCTTGGAAAGGACGCACATATGGTTCTAGTGTAAATTTAAGCTACAAGATAGCACCAACTACAACATTTGTTTGGGGAGCAGATTATGGAAAGGATAGAGCAATTTATGACTACACACCACAAATTAATGCTTCTAGGGAACACGCAGGTACATTTTTGGAAGTTTTGCAGACTATTTCAAACTTAAATTTACAAGCAAGCGCACGTGAAGATCACTATCAGACATTTGGCAACACTTTTACATACAAACTTGGCGCAAACTATTACTTTGAGCCAACAAACACTATATTTAAAGCAAATTGGGGAACTGGGTTTGTAGCTCCTTCTATGTTTGATTTATATGCTAATGGCGCACCTTTCAGATTTGGCTACATGAAAGGCAACCCTGACCTCCAGCCAGAAAAATCCAAAACATTTGACATTGGCTTTATACAAAAATTTAGCAACTATTTAGAATTATCAAGTTCGTTTTTTTGGTCAAAAATTGACAATTTAATAACAACAAAATTAGCTGGTCGAGTTGGAGGCTCACAATACTTTACACCTATAAATCTAGACAAAACTATTTCTAAAGGTGTAGAATCTTCGCTAACCTTTAAACCAGCAAAAATCGTAGAATTAACCCTATCTGATACATATACACAATCAACTGGACCTTATGGCCAAACAAGCAATATACCTTACAATAGTTTAAATGGATCTATTGCCTTAAACTGGGATAAAATTTTTGCCCAGCTAAATGGTCAATATATAAGCACAATGTATGATAACTATGGCAACCAAATTGGAAAATATGCTGTATTTAATGCTAATGTATCCTATAAAATAAATAAATATGCAACTATAAGCCTTTATGCTCAAAATATTTTTAATAGGTTTTATTACGCATCTTGGGGATACGGTTATGCAACTCCTCCTAGATCTTTTTACACAACACTTTCATTAAAATTTTAACTAAAAGGAGAACTTCATGAAAAGAAAATTTATTTCGGTAGCTGTTTTGGGGTGCTTGTTGCTTGCACAAAAAACTTACGGCGTTGAGTTGCCAAGTATAACGGTAAGTGCACCTAAAAAAACTCTAATCAATCAATATACAAAAACACTTGATTCTCAAACGCAAAACCAATACAACCTAGATAGTTCTGCACTAAAAACATTTTCCAACACAAACAATTCGGTATTCAATGCTATAAATATGATGCCATCTGTAAACGCACAGGGGCCTGATGCGTATGGAAATGATGAAACTTTGCGATTAAGGGGAATAGATAGCACCAAAGCTTGCATAATGAACATAAATGGCGTTCCTACGCCAAATGGCCCAACAGGTAGTTTAACTGCAAATGTTTTTGATTTAGAAAACATAGAAAACATAACTGTTTACGATGGTGCAATTAAACCTGATGTGGGTTTTAACTCATTTGGAGATTTTCCTGGTATAATTGACTTATCTATAAAAAAACCTTCGAATAAGTTTGGCATCAC
>JBFWJP010000133.1:0-4652 GCA_050253135.1 Desulfurella sp.
ATGGTAAATTAACCCCCCTTCCTAAACCAAGCATAGATACAGGTATGGGGCTTGAAAGAATAAGCGCAGTTTTAGAGGGTGTTTACAGTAATTTTGATACAGACCTTTTTGTGCCCATTATAAATGATATATGTAATTATTTTTCAGTGGAGTATAAATATAACGAAAACATAGATGTTTCACTAAGAGTCATTGCAGATCATTTAAGAGCTATGGATTTTTTGATATCAGATGGTGTGTTGCCAGATAAAGAAGGAAGAGGCTATGTATTAAGAAAAATTATAAGAAGGGCTATGCGTTATGGAACTAAATTAGGCGCAAAAGACCCATTTTTATATAAGCTTGTAGATAGTGTTAATAGATCATTAGGTGATATTTATCCGGAGATTATTCAAAATGAAATTTTTGTTAAAAACACCATAAAGCAAGAAGAAGAGCAATTTTTAACGACATTAGAAGAAGGGCTTGCTTTATTTGATAAACTTGTTGATAAAGCAAACAACACTTTAGATGGGCAAAAAGCTTTTAAGCTTTATGATACATACGGCTTTCCTATTGATTTAACGCTAGATATAGCAAAAGAGCAAAACATTATTGTTGATATTGAAGATTTTAATAAACATTTAGAAATGCAAAGACAAAGATCAAAATCAAATGTGAGTGTTAATATTGATTTAAGAGATACTTTAGGTTTAGCATTGAAAGATTTGAAACAAACCGAATTTGTAGGCTATGATAAATTTGAAGATCAAGAATTGTTGTTAGCCATTTTAGATATGGATTTAAAAAATGTCAATGCTGTTAAAGAAGGGGATAGTGCATATTTTGTCTTTGATAAAACGCCGTTTTATGCAGCTAGCGGTGGCCAAGTTGCAGATAGTGGTTATATACACTCAGACAATTCAAAAGCCTTTGTTGAAGATGTTTTTAAGCATTTAGATAAGTATTTTGTGCATAAAGTAATAATACTTGAAGGTGAATTTGTAAAAGATAACACTTACACGCTAAGCATTAATACTGCGCGTAGAAAAGATACGGCACGCCACCATAGTGCAGTGCATTTACTTGATTCTGCGCTTATTAAAAAATTAGGAAACCATGTAAAGCAAGCTGGTTCTTTGGTAGAGCCAAATAGATTTAGGTTTGATTTTACACACAATGCAAAACTTACAGACGAGGAAATTAAAGATATAGAAATTATGGTAAATGGGTGGATACAGGAAGCTTATCCAGTAAAGACTACTATTATGAAAATTAAAGATGCTGTTGAGTCTGGTGCCATTGCAATATTTACCGAAAAGTATGATGAGCTTGTGCGCGTAGTGGAGATCGAAGGTGTAAGCAAAGAGTTATGCGGTGGCACACATGTTAAAAATACAGGTGAGATAGGATTTTTTAAAATTGTCTCTGAACAAGCGCTATCTAAAGGTGTAAGAAGAATAGAAGCAAAAGTAGGTATGGCAGCATACGATTATGTTATAAAGCTTGAAAAAACACTAAATTTAGTTTTAAAAGAATTGTCAACAAATATTGATGAGTTGCCAAAAAGAATTGTTGAGTTAAAGCAACCATCTAAAGAAGCGCTAAAATCATTTAGTTTTGAATTTGATCAAGCAAAGCTAAAAAAGATTAATGACTGTAATTTTTATGTTGATTTTTTAGATGGTGACATTGAAACACTCAAAAAATACGGAGATACAATAAAAAATTCAGCCAAAGATGTTGTTGTAGTTTTGTATGGAAAATTTGAGGAAAAGGTTTATATTATTTGCATGGTAGGTGGTAGCTGTAAAAATTATTTTAATGCAAATGCTATTATTAAAAAGATTTGTAGCAAATTTGGGGCAAAAGGTGGTGGTAAAGAGCTTTATGCACAAGCTGGAGTAAATTTTGATAAATTTAACTCGAATGCGATTTATGATCAATCTTTGTATCTTTAAAAGGAGGTTGAGATGCTTAGAGATTTGTTTTATGCAGGTGTAGGTTTAGCTTATAATATCAATCAAAAGATATCGAAAGCAGTTGAAGATGGTAAAAATATTTTGAAAGAAAAAAATGTAGGTGAATATATAAGCTCTGAGGTTACAAAAAAGAAAGATGATATTGATAAAATTGTTTCTGAATCGTTGAATGAGTTTTTTTCTAAAATTGGGATTGCTACAAAAGATGATATTGACAAATTAAGAGAGGAGCTTAAAAACTTTAAAAATGAATAGAAAGCCCACAGTTGCTGGATATTTTTATCCATCTGATAAAAAAGAACTCAATGAGTATTTAAATAGCGTAATTAGATACAAACCAATAGAAAAGCCAAAAAGTATTATTGTGCCTCACGCTGGATATGTTTATAGTGGTTACATAGCAGCAAAAGCCTATAGCATAATTAAGCCGTATGATATTTATGTGATTTTAGGTCCAAACCATACAGGTTTGGGTGAGTATATTTCCGTATTTGATGGTGTATATGAAACTCCACTTGGCAAAGTTGACCCATGTGAGTCGATTATAAATGAGATTACAAATAATCCTATAATTAAGAAAGATTATCTAGCTCATTTGAAAGAACACAGTATTGAGGTGCAATTGCCATTTATACAGTTTACAAACCCATCAAACTTTTGTATTGTGCCTATCGTTGTAGGAACATTTGACTTAGAATTCTTAACTGAGCTAGGCAATGCATTAGCCAAGGCTTTGGATAATAAAAATGCATTGATTATCGTGAGTAGTGATTTTAATCACTATGAAGACCAAAATACTACATTATACAAAGATAATTTGGCAATAGAAAAAATTATTTCGCTTAATCCACAAGAATTCATTGAAACTATCAATAAAAATGACATTTCAATGTGTGGTGCCAACATAGCCTATGTTGCGTTAATAGCAAGTCTTAAATTAGGTGCCAAAGAAGGGGTATTAATAGAACATAAGACGAGTTTTGATGTTAATGGTGTAAAGGAGCAAACTGTAGGCTACGCAAGCATCATTATTAAATGAAATCAGTAGTTTTAAAAGCATTACATGAGTATCCATTTGCTTTTTTACTGTGCGGAATTTTAAGCGTTTATTTTTTTATAGAAAAAAGCCCATTATTGTTTTTTAGTGTTGCAGTTTTTATATTAGCTATCTTTAGAATAAAACTGATTTTATTGTCTGCAATACTTGTTTTTTTAGTTTTGCTAATTCATAAAAGCGAAAAAATACCGCAAAATTTTGAGCAAGATAGTGAGTTTCAAGCTCATATAATATCAGTAAAAGAACAAAGTAGATTCTTAGGAGTCATCGCAAAAAGCGATAGTTCGAAAAAAGTCTTTTTGTATGTGCCTAAAAAATACACAATAAATGATAGTGGGCATTATCTGTTTTTTGCTAAACTAAAAAGCATTGATGGTCTAAAAGATGATGATTTTAGGGATTATTTAAAAAGTAAAAATGTTTATTATTATGGTTTTGCTTATTACGCTAAATGTTTATCAACAGGCACTATACTGGACAACTTTAGAAGTAAAATTATTAGAGAAAACTATTATTTTTTAAAAGATCCGCATGATAGGTTAATAGAGGCTGCTGTTTTTGGTGATACAAAACGTATATCGCCTATCATAGATTATTTTAAAAAGACTCAAACCATACATATTTTAAGTGTTTCTGGTGTTCATATGAGTTTTGCCTTTGCTATATTTTATTTTTTGTTTTTTAAATTTTTTTCCAATATAAAGTTATTTTATAATAGGTATAATCTTAAAGTACTAGCTTCGATCGGAGGCATAGTATTTACACTATTATATTTTAATATTAGCGGCCTTGAAATACCAGCTATTAGGTCTTTTATTATGATGCTTTTGTTTGTTTTTTCAATTATATTTGGGTGGCAGAAAAATGCTTACAATATCCTCTTTTTTGTGGCTTGCGTGTTTTTTATTTTTTATGGCTTTGAAGTTTTTAGCGATATTTCCTTTATTTTGTCTTTTGTCATGACTTTTTTTGCTATATACTTTGCAAATGTAGTTTCTCGTTTAAGGTTAAAAAAAATTTACACTTTTTTCTTTTTTAGTATATGTATGGGTATATTTTCAATTCCGCTTTCTTTGCACTATTTCGGTTATGTCTCGACAACTAGTTTTGTTTCAAATTTAATACTGGACCCATACTTTGGCTTTTTTATTATGCCACTATCATTTTTAGGCATTGTTTTTACATTTTTGCCATATTATATTAAGTTGCCGTTTTTTATCTTATTTGATTTTGCAATAAAAATTTATTTTCAGATACTAGTTTTTCTAAGTGATGCCGCAAAAATAATATATCTACAAAAGCCAAGTAGTGTACTTGTAGTAATGTTATACCTTTTTGGTATTGCAATAGTAGAATTTTTAATCTATAGATTCAATGTTGCATTTTCTTTAAAAGCAAATCTCTCTCGATAGTATAATAATTATCTGTGTTGGCTATCTTTGAAAGTGAGTCTTTTGCTTGATCAAACAATCCTAAATGATAGTAACATAGAGCTTTTGTATAATGAATGTAGTCAGATGGACCCAAGTGACTTTCCATATCCTGAATAACTAGAAGTGCTTTTTGCTAATCTTTCTCGTAGAAATAGACTTCTATTAATTTATGCCAATATAGGGGGTTTTTATAATCTGAGT
>JBFWJP010000134.1:0-4637 GCA_050253135.1 Desulfurella sp.
CAATATTCCGATTTCTTTGTATAAAAAAAGCGTTTGGGCATCTGATATCAAGCCTAAGTTAAAATCTTTTTTTAGGCTTGATAGAACTTTATGCACATCATCAAAAACTTTAAACTCTACTAAGCTTAAACTTCTGTATATTTTCATTATAGTATCCAAAATATAATCGCAAACATTGTAACCAAAGCTTAAAATTGTCTCAAAAAAAGCTTTTTTTATATCTACATCTGGATATTTTTCTAACGAAATAGCCAATTGATGTTTTATGTTTTCTTCAAACCTTGGCTGGAAAAACTCTTTTTCAATTCTTATGCCTTCATAATTAAGGTAGTAAACTATATGGTAAAAGATTTCTGGCCTATAATCATCTGTTTTTATGTCAATTAATGTGCCGTATAAATCAAAAAAAATATTTTTGTATTTCATTTCAGCAACCACATTGCTTTTTCTATAAGAAAATGCCTGTAATTGAGATCTAAATACCAATTACGCGCTATTCTAAATAAACCTAATGCAATAAAAATTTTTAAATTATTTTCAATATCATTGAGATCTTTTCTAGACAAAAGACTATATTTGTATAAAAAGTACGAAATATACTCAGTTGCATACATATCTTGCTGTCCAAATAACATAAAATGATGTTTTAGCTCCGCTGCAATGAAACCTAAATCAAGCAGATACGAAGCAATTTTTGATTTTTCCATATCAATAGAATAAATAGCGCCATCTGTAAAAATAAAATTTGTTGTTGTTGCATCTCCGTGTATGTTTGTTGCGTTTGTTTTAACTTTTGAAAATCCATTTTTGCACGTATTTTTGATATCAATGAGTTTATGTTTATCAATTAAACGGTCTTTGTATAGTGTATGAAGGATTTTAGCGCAGTAGTTTTTTTCCGCCAGCATATTGTAGTTTTCTTCTTTGGAAACACTATGTATACAACTAAGTAGTGTAGCAAGTAAGTCAAGTTTTTTGAAAAGTCTATTTTTTTGATTATTAAATATTGCCCCTTTTATATAGAAATCTAGAGTTTTTCCTTTTATGTAAGGCTCTACTAGTGCACAATCAACTTCGGGTAAATAACAGTATGGATTTATAACTTTAGTTTTTTTACTTGAACAAGTTTGAAAAAATTTTAGTCTATTAAATTCCCACATAAGCCTTTTTTCTGCAATTTTTTTGTTTATTGTGCCGCCTTGTCCAAAAAATTTTACAACAAAAGACGTACCATCAAAATTTGCTGTGTATTTGTAAACATTTGTTTTTGTATTTGAAAACGCTTGAACTAAGTAAAAATCAACAGGTACAAAATTATGCAGTTTTAATTCTTTTATTTTGTTCAAATAAAAAAATAGCGGATCATTATTTTTTAAAATCCCAAGATACTTTTCATTCATTCGAGCTCTTCTAAAATCTCGTTCGGTATATCAAAATTTGCGTAAACATTGGATACATCATCATCTTCTTCTAAAGCATCCATGAGTTTTATCATGCTTTTGGCCTGTTCTTTGTCTAATTTAACGGTTGTTTGAGGCAAAAGTGTTAATTCTGCTGTTTCAATATTAAAACCATTATTTTCTAACTGTGTTTTGATATTCATTAAATCTTTAGGCTCTGTAATTATTTCATAAACATTATCTTCGCTATTGTATTTTACATCTTTTGCCCCAAGCTCAAGCGCTATTTCAAGCATTTCTTCTTCGCTTTTGTCTGATTTTAGAGAGATAAAGCCTATATTATCAAACATCCACGATACACACCCAACTTCGCCAAGGCTACCGCCGTGTTTACTTAGAATGTGTCTTACGCTTGAAGTTGTGCGCTGCCTGTTGTCCGTTGTAGCTTTTATTACCATTGCAACACCAAACGGACCATAACCTTCATACAGCACTTCTTCATAAGAAACGCCAGACAATTCTCCGGCTCCTTTTAAAATAGCTTTTTCAATGTTTTGCTTAGGCATGTTTGCTTCTTTTGCACGATCTATTGCTAGCCTTAATCTGGGGTTGGATTCTGGATCTTTGCCGCCAAGCCTTGCTGCTATTGTAAGTTCCTTAATAATTTTTGTAAAAACAGCCCCACGTTTGCTATCTTCTTTTGCTTTTTTGTGCTTAATTGTGCTCCATTTATTATGACCTGACATAAAAACTCCTTTTTAAGATTGATTACAATTTTGGCAGGGTTAAATCCATTTGTTTTTGGTACTTACCACCTTTGTCTGCATAGCTTGTAGCACAAACAGTGTCAGCTTTTAGAAATATCACCTGAGCTATACCTTCATTTGCATAAATTTTAGCTGGCAGTGGTGTTGTGTTTGAGATTTCAATCGTAACATAGCCTTCCCATTCTGGCTCAAACGGTGTTACATTTACTATTATACCACACCTTGCATAGGTAGATTTTCCAACACAAATCGTTAAGACATCCCTTGGGATTCTAAAATATTCTACGCTTTTTGCCAAACAAAAGCTGTTTGGAGGTATAATACACATATTACCCTTATAATCCACATAGCTTTTTTCGTCAAAGTTTTTTGGGTCTACTATCGCAGTGTTTACATTTGTAAAGATTTTGAATTCATCTGAGATGCGCATATCATAGCCGTAACTTGAAACACCGTAAGATATAACTCTATTGCCGTTAACTTCTTTAACCTGCGTAGCAGCAAATGGTTCAATCATGCCTTTTTTAGCTCGCTCAATAATCTCTATATCGCTTAAAATTGACATAACTTACGGCCCCTCTTTCTTAATAATTTTTCCTACAAAATGAAGCAATAGCCATTTTTTTTCTTTTTTAAATTCCTCTTCATCTTCAAATTTTAGCTTATTCATATCAGTTTTATCCAGTGCTATAGAATTTTTTTGCAAAGCTTTTTCTAAAATTAGAATATACTCGGCTATTTCTTCAAGTTCTTCAACTATTGTCCACTTTGGTGCTTTATCCAATATCATGTTGATAGCATCAACTACATCTTCTTCTGTCGGTTCTTTTACGGGCTCTAAACCTTCATCAAAAATATTCATCAAACCTCCAAGTACTTTTTTGTTAAATTTACAATTTCATAATCAGATTTCATTATATGCAAGCCTTCAATATATGGCAATAAATTACTAATATCGTTTATGAGTTTTTCGTGCAAATCCAAGGCTATCAGTCTTGAATATTCTTTGGATGCGTTCTCAAATTTGTACAGTATTGATTTAGGTATGTTAATGCCTTTTACATTGTTATGAAGGTATAGGGCACTTTTGTAGCTCAAAATAGGCATAATACCAATTATTTTATAAATACTTATTTGACTTGTTGCTTCCAAGAACCTTTCTAAGTCATCTTGCGAAAACACTGGTTGAGTAATAACAAACTTTACACCTAAATCAGCTTTTCTTTTAAGTCTTGTTTTTATTGAAGAAATAGTGTTTTGGTTTGGTATATCACTTGCACAGCCAATAAAAAAATTTATGTTAAATTGTTCGCTTAGGCTTTGGATTAATCCTATTAGCTCAAATACATTGATTTTATACACGCTGCTTGAGTCTTTTGCGGGGTCACCTGTTATAGCAAGTATATTTTTTAAACCTAATGCACCTGCGGCAAGCAAATCAGATTGAAGCGCTATTTTATTTTTATCCCTGCATGTTAAATTAAAAATGGGGTCTTTTATGTGTTTAATAAAATGCGCAGAAACTATAGAGTTCATTCTGGGTTTCGCCATAGGTGAGTCTGTTACATTAATAGCATCTACTATATCTCTAAATTGTTCAAGTTCTAAAATGAATTTTGATATGTCAGTATTTTTTGGTGGATTAAATTCTATAGTCAATAACTTTTTTTTGCCAATAAGCGATGCAAAGCTCATAACTCAAAGATATTACAATTTTAGATAAAATTTTTCAAGTTTTATTATCTTAATAAAAAAGGCGTGAAAAGTTTTATGAGGGGGACACTTTTCACGCCTTAAAAGAGGGGGAAAACCAAGCTAGATTTAATATATAGCTTTCAAAAAAAATGTCAAGATAAATCGAAGCTTTTTGCTAGCTTTTTTATTTGAAAAAATGAATGGTATTTGTTATATTGGAAAAAGCGTGTTATTTTTTGGAGGTCAAATGTTTGAAGTAAAAGTTGAAAAAGTTCAACCATCTAAAAGGAAGATGTTTATAAAAGTTCCAATAGAAAAAGTTCAAAAAGCGAAAGAAGATTTTGTAAATCACCTTAAAAGGACAGTTAATATCAAGGGCTTTAGAAAAGGCAAGGTGCCTAAAGAAATTATTCTTAAAAACTATGGTAAGGAAATTGACGAGGATATTAAGAGGGATTTATTAGAGGAGGGTTATCGTTTTTGCATTTCAGAAAATAATCTTTCTGTCGTTTCAGAGCCAGTCTTTTTGAATGTTAAAGATTTTAGCGATGATGGTTTCTACTTTGAAGTCGAAGTAGAGGTAAAGCCAGAAATTGAAATAAAAGAATACAAAGGTATAAAGGTTACGCAAAAACCTTACGAAGTTACTCAAGAAGATATTGATACCTCTCTTAAACAGCTAAAAAATGCCTTTAGCTCACTGGAAGATTCAAAAGAACCTGCAGGTCAAAATGATGTAGTGGTATTTGATATTAAAGCAAAAGATACACAAACA
>JBFWJP010000135.1:0-4525 GCA_050253135.1 Desulfurella sp.
TAACAAATACAGCTGTTAAACAAGCTATTTAAAAAATGCAAAAAATTTAATTAATTTGACTTTTTAGGCTAAATCTTTTAGTATAGGCGCAAGAAAAAATTTTAGGAGGTATAATTTAATGGGTCATGGAAAAGTTGTAAACGTTTCCGACGCATTAAGCGTCATCAAAGATGGTGATGTTGTAGCCATCTCAGGGTTTAATTTGTCTACGGCACCAGAGTATCTGATCTTGGAACTTTTTGAACAGTACAAAAAAACAGGTCATCCAAACAACCTATTTATTATCTCAGACACACTACCTGCGGTACCAGACAGAGGGCTTGATAAAGTTTTTAGTGAACTATATCAAGACAAAGACCAAAAATTTATTAGAGGCGTTTTAATGCCTTTTATTGGTTGGTCACCTGCATTGATGAAGATGACACTTGAAAACAGGATTGAGGTGTATTCCTTCGCTATTGGTACAACTTCTTACTGGTTTAGGGAAGTTGCAAGCAACAGACCGGGATTATTATCAAAGGTTGGTCTTGGGACATTTTTAGATCCAAGAATCGACGGTGGTGCTTCTAACGAAGTTGCCAAAGAAAAGAAAACCTGCAAAGTAGATATACTTAATATAAATGGCGAAGAATGGCTACTGTATCAAGCACCAACACCCGATGTAACACTCATTAGGGGCACAACTGCCGATGAAGATGGCAATATTTCATTGGAAGAAGAAGGCATATATGGCACAGTACTCAATATGGCACAAGCTGCTAAAGCACTTCCAAATCAAGGTAAAGTTATTTGCCAGGTAAAGTATGTAGCGCGAAAGGATACCATACCAACAAGGGATGTTATTGTTCCTGCACCGCTTGTTGACTACGTTGTTGTAGCGCCAGATGCAGAAAAATACCATAAGCTTTCTGGTAGCTATGTGTATGATCCAAGGCTTGCTGGCCATGTAAAAGCCAAAAAAACTAAAGAACTAGAAGAACTTTTGCCAGCACCAGATCAAATAAGGGATAGGATAGCAGCAGGAAGAATCTTAATAGAAGTCATGAAAACTGCTGCAAAACTTAAAAAACCGTTATTTGGTAACTTAGGTATAGGTATTCCTGTATATGTATCGTGGCTTGCTGGAGAATTAGGTTTAAGTAATTTACTCGCACTAACTGTTGAGCCTGGACCTATTGGCGGGATTGCGTTAGTTGGGCCAGATTTTGGCGTTGCTATATCACCTCAGGCAATCATACCAATGCCTGATATGTTTACAAACTATGAAGGTGGTATTATAGATTTTGCATCTTTAGGGTTTATGGAAATTGATCCAAAAGGTAATTTAAATCCATCATATAGTTCAACAAGAGTATCTGGACCTGGAGGTTTTCCTGTAATTAGCGCTGGATCACCAAGAACGTTCTTTGCTGGTGGTTTTACTGCTGGCAAGTTTGATATAAACGCCGCTAAAGGAAAATTAATAATTAAATCTGATGGAAATATATTAAAGTTCAATGAAAAGCTTGCAAAAATTGTATTTAGTGGTCCTTTCGCCGTAAAGGCAAAAAAAGAAATACTTTATGTCACGGAAAGGGCTGTATTTGGCTTAAATGAAAACGGTCTGATACTTAAAGAAATTGCACCAGGTGTTGACTTAGAAAAAGACATCTTATCAAAGATGAACTTTAAACCTCAAATTGCTGATAAACTTGAAACAATGCCAGAGTGCATATTCCACCAAAGCTTAGACCCGCTTAAAGAGTATATAGACGACATATTAGAAGAAGCTGGGTTAATTTAAAAAAAATCAAAATCAAGAAGGACTTAAGCCCTTCTTGATTTTTTTAGAATATTTGTTTACACTACAAAAAAAAGGGGGTTAAGATGACAGTATCGGAAGCAGTAAAATCAAGAAAATCAACAAGGGCATTTTTAGACAAGCCAGTAGAAAAAGAAGTGCTTAATAGGTTGTTTGATATTGCTAGGTTTGCGCCATCTGGTCATAATGTTCAACCCTGGGAAGTTTTGGTGCTAACAGGTAAAACCAAGCAAAAATTAAGCAATGCTTTAGTGGAAGCAGTAAAAAGCGGTGTTGAAAGGCAATACGATTATATATACGAAGTGAAAGACATGCCTCAATACATTAAAGATAGACGCAAAGCTTGTAATACAAGAGTTTTTGAGTTCAAGCACCTAGATACAAAAGATAAGGCAGCTTTACAGGAACATATTTTAGAAAACTTCAGGTTTTTTAATGCACCTGTTGAGTTACTTTTATTAAGGGAAAAAAACTTAGGTGAAAACACATTTATAGATATTGGCATTATGGCGCAAACTATCATGCTGCTTGCATTGGACTTTGGACTTGCTACTTGTCCTAAAACATCCATCGCAGCTTATGCTCCTGTTATAAAGAAAACGCTCGATATCCCAGATACAAAAATGATTGTAATGGGCATTTCACTTGGGTACCCAGATAACAGCGCTTATATTAACAAACTAACAATGGACAGGATAGCTGTAGAGGATTTTGTCACTTTTTTGGATTAAGTTTAGTCTTTTTTAAAGATTAGCTTAAGAGGGCAACCTGTAAATTTAAACATAGAATATAATTGATTTTTTATATAGTGCTCGAAATTTTTGGGCACTTTTTCTGTATTTGTAAAAATCACAAATGTAGGCGGTTTTGTTTCAACTTGATTGATATATTTTATCTTTATAGGTTTTGAGTTTATATTTATTGGTGTGTGTGTTTTTGACAAAAATTTAAGGGCTTCATTTAAATCATGCGTAGAGATTCTTGTGTTGTAGTAATCCTCAACAATCTGTATATTTTTAAAAATCTTATCTATATTTTTTGATTCTTTAGCACTAACTCTCAAAAATGGCGCAAAATTAACAAAAGAAAGCCTGTTTTTTAACTCTTTAAAAACCTTATCATGATCTTTTTCGATTAAGTCCCACTTGTTAAGCACAACTATAACACCTTTGTGTTTTTGTTCAAGTAAAGAGGCGATTCTTAAATCTTGTGTTTTGACACCTTCGCTAGCATCAATTACTAAAAGTGCTATATCGCATCTTTCAATAGAAAATAAAGCTAAGTATGAAGCTAATTTATCAAGACTATCTTTTTTTAATTTTAATCTCAAACCTGCCGTATCAACTATTTTGTAAGTTCTATTATTGTACCTAATAAAACTATCAACACTGTCTAGTGTTGTGCCGGCCTGTGGAGTAACAATGGAGCGCTCTTTTTTTAAACATGCATTAAAAAGGCTGGATTTTCCTACATTAGCCCTGCCCACAAAAGCTAATTTTGTATCTAAATCATCAATCTTAATGCTTTTGTTTATAAGTCCATAAAGCCTTTCTTTAAGTTTGTCTATATTGGTTTTGTGCTTTGTTGAAATCAATATTGCATCTTTAAAACGCATAAACTCGTAAAAAAATTCATCACTTTTTTCATCAACCTTATTAACTACTACAATGTATGTTTTTTTGAGCTTTACAATCATTTTAAACAATGATATGTCAAAATCGCTCAACGGTTCTTTTGCATCAAACACAAGTATCACAATATCGCTAGATTCAATAGCCTCTTTTGTTTGTAGATTGATTTGTTTTGATAAAGTGTAGTCTTCATCATTAAGACCGCCTGTGTCGATAAGCATTGCGCTTTTATCCTTAATTGTTAAATAATCTGCTAAGTAATCACGTGTTGTGCCGGGTATTTGGCTAATTATGCTTTTATTTTTACCAACCAATAAATTAAAAAGGCTTGATTTACCTACGTTGGGCTTACCTACAATAGAAATTATCATACAAACCAATTCTCAGATTCAAAATTTTTAGAAGGTATCTCGATAAGTATGTCTTTATTTGTTGGAAATCTTTCTATAATTTTATTTTCATGCTCAATATTAATATAAAAGAAAACTTTTTCTTTTTCATGTACACCTAAAAAATCTTTTGAAATCTTGAGCTCGAGTATTTTATTTATTGCATAGTCAAAAAATTTATCTTGTGCTATAACTTTGCTATTTCTATCAAATCTCTTAATATAGCTTTCTTTATTTGACAAAGAAAGGCTTGTTTTAATATTATCGAATATTTCTACGTAGATTGTATATTGGTCGAGTATATTGGATTTTAAGTTATTAAAGTCTATCCTCAAAAAAATATCATTTTCATTAAAACCATAGTAAATTTTCTTAATTATCCTATCTGAAACACTCATTGCAGATTCAAGCTCTACAAACTCACCTGCTCCAGTCCATTCAAAGTACGAACTAACAACACCATCAATTTTGGGGTTAATAAAGCTAATAGGACTTTTGCTTTCTAAAGTGCTCAAGCGCTTTTTAATTGGCATATAGAGCTCTTGTGGTGGTGTTTTTTTATCAAGCATATAAGCCTTTATAAGTATATTTCTAAACAAATTATCAAACAAAACATCGTCTGTGGAAGAGTGATCATTCCCATACCACCAGTTCCAATCGCTGCCTTGTGCCTTGTATAGTTGATTTATGCTGGCTTTATTTGT
>JBFWJP010000136.1:0-4466 GCA_050253135.1 Desulfurella sp.
CGCCAAATGCTCTTTATCAGGGAAATGGCCATCAAGCAATAGCGCTTGGCATTCAAAGACCATACGGTGGTGCCGTTCTTAGTACTATATCAGGTGTAGAAAAAATATTACCAAAACTTAGGGCTCAATTTCCGCAGTTAAATATAGAAGTGGCAGATAGCCAAAAAGAACTAGTTACATTAAGCAATGAAAATATGCTTGCCGCGCTTAGAGACGCTATAATCTTCACATCATTGGTTATTTTTCTATTTTTAGCCGACTTGCGAATGACAATCATTTCTGCGTTGTCTATTCCATTTGTTTATTTGGCTACCATTGCTTTGATGTGGATTTTTGGTATAGGTTTTAATACCGTAACATTAACAGCGATTATTTTAGCACTTGGCATGCTTATTGATGATGCCATTGTAATTTTAGAAAACATAGAACGGCATTTTTTTGAGTTAAAAAAATCGCCAATGCAAGCAGCTGTTGACGGCACGAAAGAGGTTATGCTTGTTGTTTTAGGCGGTACTATTGCCACAAGTGCTGTAATTCTTCCTATGATGTTTGTTGGTGGCTACCCAGAAAAAATTTTTAGGCCACTTGCCAGCACGCTTTTAATTGCAATATCAGTTTCATATTTCGTATCGGTTACGCTAATACCCATTTTAAGCATAAGGTTCCTTAAAGGCAAAGAAAAAGAAGTAAAATCAAAATGGGAATCAAAAATCAATCAATATATGGTATCCTGGCTTAACCCTCTTAAAAATATCTATATTGAGTGGATAAAAGATTTAATACACAAAAAGAAAATAAGGCTCCCTGTAAATATTGCTTTAATAGTTTTACTTATTATCAGCATAAGGATTATACCGCTTACTGGAAGGGATTTAATGCCCCCAATGGATACAGGTATAGCAAAGGCAAACATTACCTTTAATAGTAATACTTCTATTTGGCAAGTAAACGACGAATTAAAAAAGATAGAACAGTATATATATTCTTTAGGTCATGTCAAAAGTATTTCAACGGCAATTGGAACACAACCTGGAGTTTTTACAGTTAGTGCAGGTACGCCACAAATGGCTAATATTACGGTAAATTTTGTAAATAGGTTTGATAGAAAAGAATCTCTCTGGCAACTTGAAGATAAAATCCGAAGCTATATCCATACTTTACCAAATGTTAAATATGTTGATGTGTTTGATTACGGTGCAACTGCACTTTCTTCAATAAAAGCAAATCTTGATACAACACTTTATTCGGATAACATTGAATCACTCAATAAAGCAGGAAATGGAATTTTGAATATTTTAAACAATACAAAAGGTGTCAAATCCGCCTCTAAGAGCTGGGATATGGACAAAATTGAGTACGAGTTTAAAATAGATAAAGAAAAGGCTGCTTTTTATGGTACAACGCCTTACGATGTTGCGATGCAAGTTGGTGCTGGCCTTCAAGGGCAAGTTGCTTCCATATTCACCGTGCCAAATGAAACAGGGTTCTTAATTAGAGTCATTTTGCCATCTGAGCAAAGAAATTATATTGAACAATTCAAAAGTTATCTGATAAAAACGCCTAAAGGGTTTGTTCCTTTGGAAGCTTTAGGTAACTTTTCGCAAAAAGCTGAACCTACAGTAATTACACGCGAAGCCTTAGACTATACCCAAGATATTTACGGATATCGAAGCACGCATGCAGTATCCCACATAATGGATAACTTTAATAAAGAGTTTCAATCCTACCTACATACACACAAAAACTTTATTTTACCAAATGTAAAATCAGAGCAAACCGGTGACATACAAACTATGACTGACTCTATGTTAAAAATGGGAAAAGCCATACTAATTGGTTTGGTGTTGTTATACTTAGTGCTTGTTGCTATATTTAGGTCGTGGACTGATCCTTTAGCAATTATGGTAGCCATACCATTATCCATAATAGGAGGTTCGTGGTCACTATTGATATCGGACAAACACATGTGCTTGCCAGCGATTATGGGTTTTGTTTTGTTGGCTGGAATTATTGTTAAAAACTCAATTTTAATTATAGAGTTTATAAAAACATACAGGGAAAAGGGCTATACAAAAGAAGAAGCTATTTTAGAAAGTGTCAATATTAGAACTAGACCAATTATGATGACTGCATTTGGTACAGCTGTTGGAATGATACCAATTGCTCTACAGTGGGCAATAGGATTGGAAAGACTATCTCCTCTTGCAACAGTTGCAATAGGCGGTTTAATTGTGGGAACATTTTTAAGCTTAGTGTATGTGCCATTTTTTTACTATATTATAACAAAAGACTAGTTTCAAGTTGATTTGTTATATTGATAATTTACGTTTAAAGTATATAATTTAATTATGAAATTGTTTTATGTAGTACTTTTGTGCGCTTTTTTTTTAGTTAGTTGCACAAAATCCAATAAAAATGAAAAAATCATTGATTTAAATAATACTACAATATTAAATGAGCAAATAGATTTACAGCATGTAAAAACTTTTAAAGTTGCAATTTCCGCTATGATGTCTCCCGTACAGAATTATGATGTTTATAAACCTTTTTTAAAATACTTACAAGATGCATTAAATATGCAAATCAAATTAACCCAAAGGAAAACTTATTTGGAAGTAAATGATTTAATAAAAAACGATAAAGTAGATTTAGCATTCATTTGTACAGGAGCCTATGTGTATGGTAGCTTAAAAAACAAAGCAAATGTAATTGCTATACCTATTGTGAATAATAAAATTACATACAAGGCATACATTATCGTTAATAAACAATCAAATATAAATAACATTTGGGATTTAAAAGGCAAATCATTTGCTTTTATGGATCCATTATCCAATACTGGGTATTTCTTCCCAATGGATCTGTTTAAGCAGTATGGAATAAACCCAAAAACATTTTTTAAAAGCACCAGTTTTACTTATTCTCACACTTTTTCTATCGAAGCAGTAGCCAATAATATTGTTTCTGCTGCATCGGTGGATGGTATAGTTTACCATTATGCAATTAAACATTCTCCTAAATTAAGAAAAAATACGAAAATTTTGATAGAGTCGCCACCTTTTGCCATGCCTCCAGTCGTTGTCCCAAAGCAAATGGATGAAAAAATGCAAAAAAAAATCCAAGATATTTTGCTAAATATGGATAAAAATCCTAAAGGCAAAAAAATATTAAAAGAAATCGGTGTTGATAGATTTATTCTTCCACCAAAAAATTTTTATGATAGTGTTTACTATTTTAAATGATTAACAAAACAACATTACAAGAAACACTTTTAAAAATATACAATGTGCCATTTTACATTAAAATAGTGGGCCTTATTGTATTTACATCTTTTTTTATTGGGATATTAACAATTGTGGCAGTCGAAAAAACATTCTATAACTTTAATTCTAATCAGTTAAACGAACTAAGTGTCTCTATAGCAAAAGAACTTTCATTTCAATCTGTTAATTACATTTTAGATAATGATATTTTTGGTCTAACAAAAATATTAGATGATTCTAAAAAAAGCAACCCAGATGTACTTTATGCATTTGTTGAAAGTCCAGATAATCAAATTTTTGCCTCTACATTTCACAATGTTTTTCCTAAAGAGTTATTAGATGTAAACAATTCAGATTTTAAAACCTCCTCTGTTAAGAAAATAAAAACGAACTTGGGTTCAGTTATTGATGTAAAAGAACCCATTTTAAATGGGGAGTTAGGCGTACTGAGAGTAGGTATTTCAAAAAAACATTCAGAAAATGTGGTTAACAGTCTAATAATGTACATATTGTTAATAATATTTTTGGGTATTTTTGTAAGTGTCGTTTTTGCAAGTATTATAACCTATTTAATTATGCAACCAATTTTTTTGTTAAAAAAAGCAACAAAAGAAATTTCTAATGGCAATTACAAAATCAAAGTCTATTCCTCAAGGCTATATGATGATTTGGGTGGTCTTATTGAATCTTTTAATTTAATGATTGATAAATTAAACTTTCTAGAAAAAGAAAGAGAAAAAAAGGAGCAATTACTCAAAGAGTTTGTAAATAAAGTTATTGATGCACAAGAAGAAGAAAGAAAAAGAATTTCACGAGAATTACACGATGAACTGGGGCAATTTTTTGCATATTTAAAGATGAGAATAAAAACGGTTGAAGAATCGAATTCACTTAATGAAACAAAAAAAATATTTTCAGAGCTTAAAGAAAACCTTTTAAAAGAAGTTAACTTGATACACGATATGGCAAAAAATTTAAGGCCAAGTATTTTGGATGAGATGGGTTTGTCTAAAGCTATAGAAATTTACTTAAATGATTTTGTTGCCGCAAATAATATCGATTATAGTTTTAATACATTTAATATAGAGCAAAGACGATTTGATTCACACATAGTAACAAGCATTTATAGAGTTGTTCAAGAAGCTGTATTAAACGTAGTCAAACACTCAAAAGCAAAATTTCTTAAAGTTTTTCTAGAATGGA
>JBFWJP010000137.1:0-4451 GCA_050253135.1 Desulfurella sp.
TGTAAAAGACATAGATGCAGGCACAGGTGATAGGTTTTCTTTGCTTCCACCCCAAAATGCTTCAGGTAACTACATAAAGATAGTCCAAAGAGTCCCTGTTAGAATAGAACTCTACCCCTATAATTACAAAAAATACCCCCTAAGGGTTGGTCTAAATTGTGAAGTAACTGTGCATGTTAAGTAAGAGGACAAGATGCAGCAGAAAGTAAACCCGTATGTAATAGCGCTAACTGTGATGCTTGCAACATTTATGGAGGTGCTTGACACATCTGTTGCTAATGTTGCTTTGCCTCATATTGCGGGTTCTCTTTCTGTTACTGTTACTGATTCTACGTGGGTTTTGACTTCATATTTGGCTGCAAATGCTATAGTTTTACCTATTACTGGCTGGTTGTCGCAAAAAATTGGCAGAAAACGCTATTTTGTTGGAAGTATTGTGTTGTTTACACTATCTTCTGCATTATGTGGTTTGTCTTTTGATTTTTATTTTTTGCTCATTGCAAGAGCATTACAAGGTTTTGCTGGTGGTGGGCTACAACCTGTATCTCAGGCCATATTGATGGAGAGTTTTCCAGAAAAAAAACGTGGTATGGCTATGAGTATATTCTCGATTGGCGTTATCTTTGCGCCAATTTTAGGGCCTGTTATTGGAGGCTGGCTCACAGATCAGTATTCTTGGCGATGGGTATTTTACATTAATTTACCTGTTGGGATTTTAGCTACAATTCTAACAATGATACTTGTAGAAGACCCACCATATGCTAAGGCAAATTCTAAGTTAAAAATTGATTATTTAGCGCTAAGTTTTATATTTATTGGCATAGCCTCGCTGCAAATTATGCTTGATCAAGGCCAAAATAAAGACTGGTTAAACTCAAACTTAATAGTTATATTGGCATTGTCTGCATTCTTTTTTATATCTATGTTTATTATAAAAAATGCTTTTTCTAATGAACCAATAATAAAATTTAGTTTGTTTAAGGATTTAAATTATTCTATTGGTGTTTTTCTTATGTTTATGACAGGGTTTGTACTGTATTCTTCTTTGGCTCTTTTGCCTATACTTGTGCAAACATTAATGGGCTATGATGCGCTAAAAGCAGGCCTAGTCATTGCTCCAGGAGGTATTGCAAGTTTAATAATTGCGCCTATAATAGGTAAAGTATCTAATAAAATTAATGTAAAAGTGCTTGTGGGTTTAGGTATTTTACTTGTAACTTATTCTTTGCATTTAATGTCAGAATTTAACCTGACAGCCTCATTTGATGTATTTGCATGGGCGCGTATTGTGATGGGTTTTGGTTTGCCTTTAATGTTTATTCCGATAAATTTAGTTGCTTATAAGTTTTTAAAAAAAGAAGACATGGGTAATGCAAGTGGTGTGATTAATTTTGCTCGCAATATCGGCGGTTCTATTGGAATATCTTTTGCTGCAACAATGCTTCAGCGCAGGGAGATATTTCACAGAGATGCTTTGGTGCACAATTTTACTCAATCGAGTATAATTTTTCAAAATTTTTTGGATAATACAAGGCAATACTTAGTAACGCGCGGTTTTTCTTTTGTTGACAGCTATAATGCTGCAATTGGTATAATGAATAATTTACTTTCAGCGCAAAGTTCTATTATTGGCTATGAAGATGTATTTCATCTAATTATTTATTTTACACTTCCATTGTTTATTTTAATATTATTTATAAGAACAAAACAAACTAAAAATAAGAGGGTGTAGTCATGAAAATTGTTTTAGTAGAAGACGATGAAAAAATCAGTAGCTTTATCGCAAAGGGTTTTAAAGAGTTAGGTTATATTATTCAGGTGTTTGATAATGGTGAAGATGCTTATTACTTTCTTATTAACGAAAATTATGATATTGCGATTATTGACATTATGCTTCCAAAACTAAATGGTTTTGAGCTAATTCAAAAACTTAGAGAGAAATCAAATAAGATACCAATTATTGTGCTTAGCGCAAAAAATGCTATAGACGACAAGGTCAAAGGTTTAGAACTTGGAGCTGATGATTATTTAACAAAACCATTTGCATTTAGCGAACTTTTATCGCGCATAAATGCAATTTATAGAAGAGTTAATAATATTAAAGAAACTGTTTTACAGTATGCAGATTTAAGCCTAGATATACTAACAAGAGAGGTTACAAAAGCTGGTAAAAAAATTGAATTACAAAAGAAAGAATATTCTTTGCTTGAATATTTAATGCGTAATGCAGGTCGTATTGTTACAAAAACAATGATTTTAGAAAGTATATGGGGGTATGATTTTGATCCACAGACAAATGTTGTTGATGTGCTTATCCACAGATTGAGAAAAAAAATCGATGACCCGTTTGAAAAAAAGCTCATACATACGGTGCATGGCGTAGGGTATGTTCTTAAAGAAAAGTAATTTCTTTTCTAAGATTTCTATAAAAATATTGTTATGGTATAGCGCCATATTTATATCAAACGCTATTTTTTTGTTTCTTTTGGCTTATTTTATAGTTTCTGCAACGCTAAGGGATAAAGAATCAACATCAATAAGCCTCGAAATGGAAAAAATCCTCTTAGATGTTCAAAAGTACGGTATGTCAAATGTTAACAAGCATATCAGTCACAAGGAAAAAGAGGATTTTTTTATTGAAATACTGGTAAAAGACAAACCCGTCTATATTAATGATAATTTCAAAAAATTACAACCAGAAAGTAAAATAATCGAAAAAGCCAAATTGAAAAATACTTTTTTTACCATCAAATCAAACGAGAGAACATTTAAATTTCAACCTTATAAAACCAAAGGCTTAATGATTATTGTAGGAAAAGATGTTGCAGGCACTGAAGAACTGCTTGAAAAATTTAGAGAAATTTTTTTTGGGATGATATTATTTACAATGCTTTTGGGCATAATTGGTGGCCTAATTGCACTAAGAAAGATACTTTTGCCAATAAAAAGCATAACGCAAACAGCCCAGTATATCATAAATACAGGTAAATTAAATGAACGCATAAAAGTAGAAAATACGCAAGATGAATTTTATGAATTGAGTATTATTATAAATAAAATGCTTGATAAAATAGAAATACTTGTAAGATCCCTAAAAGAAACAATTGATAATGTAGCCCATGACTTAAGAACGCCTTTGACAAGAATTAAAATTACAAGTGAGCTTGCTCTAAGCGATCAGTCGAGATTAAACCCGAAAGAGGCGCTTTTAAGTTGTTTAGATGAGTCAGATAAAATTTTGACTTTATTGAACGCTATTGTTGATATATCTCAGATTGAAACAGGCTCTTTGAGATTAAACATTGAAAAAATTCAGTTAAAAAAATTAATAGACGATGTTATTGATCTATACGATTATGTTATAGAAGAACATGGTATTAATTTATATGTTAAATGCGATGAGAATATTTTTGTATATGGCGATTTTAATAGATTACGACAAGCTTTATCAAATTTGATGGATAATGCTATAAAGTACAATAAACCAAATGGTAAGATTTCGATTAAAGCTTTTTTAATTAACAATAAAGTAACACTTTTTATACAAGATACAGGTATTGGCATAAGCAACAAAGATTTACCATACATTTTTGAGAGGCTTTATAGAGCAGATAAAAGCAGATCCAAACAAGGGCTAGGTCTTGGGCTGTCTTTGGTTAAAGCAATCCTAAAAGCGCATGAAGCGAAAGTAAAAGTAAGAAGTATCTTGAATTGTGGCACAATTTTTTGTATAATCTTCCAACATTAAAATAGTGTAATTTTTGTGAAATCAATTTGTTAATAAAATTTCTTAGATTGGTGTCGCTATGTTTAAGTATGCTTTTTTTGTAATGTTGGTTTTGGTATTTTTTATATCTGGTTGTGCTGAATATAAGCCGCTTAAAATTAATAATGCACAGATTGATAAAAAAACAAGCCAGATCGATAAAAAAGCGCTAGAAAGTATGCCAAATGGTAAAATCATACTATCAAAGATTGAAAATAATGAGCCATTAAATGAAAACGATATAGCAAGCTTGGCTTTAATTCTAAACCCAACACTAAAAATTGAAAGGGACAATTTACAAATTGCAAAGGCACAAATTAAAAGCTCACAAACAATACCAAACCCCAGCATTTCAGCCGATATGGGTTTTCCTGTTGCAGGCAATATTGCAAATACATACAACAGTTATTCGATCGGCCTTTCTTACCCTATTGATTGGATTTTTTCGCATAGCGCAAAGGTAAAAAGTGCTGTACTTGAGTATGAAGCAAAAAAATTAAATTATGATTTTAATGCTTACCAAATTATGCAAGATGCAAAAATCACAGCTGCAAATGTATATTATTTAGAACAAATATTGAAACAATTATCAGATAAACTAAATTTATATAAGAAAATTTACGACACAGTAAAAAATGCCTACAGCAAACAGCTGGTTTTATTAAGCGATTTGCAGCTTGCAAAA
>JBFWJP010000138.1:0-4436 GCA_050253135.1 Desulfurella sp.
TCCAGATGGTCAATTTGGCAACTCAGAGGTAGGTCATCTCACATTGGGATCTGGCAGAATACTAAAACAAGATTTGCTTAGAATTTCAGAGGCTTTTGAAGACGGTAGTATAAATGAAAGCCCAATATGGCAAAAAATTATAAAAGAAAATACAAATAAACGCCTTCACCTTGTTGGCTTAGTGTCTGATGGTGGCGTTCACTCGCATATTGAGCATATTATTGCACTCATTAAATTATTAGCAAAAAACAATATTGAACCAGTTTTGCATATGATAACAGACGGCAGGGATACTCCGCCAACAAGCGCACCTACTTATTTGGATATTTTAGAAAAGCTATTTAACAAGTTGAAAAAAGGTACAATAGCAACTGTTAGCGGAAGGTATTACGCAATGGATAGAGCGCAAAACTACGATAGAGTCGAGAAAGCATACATTACTATGGTAAATGGCAAAGGCTTATCTGCAAAAAGCGCTAAAATTGCTATAGAACAAGCCTATTTAAGAGGCGAAACCGATGAGTTTATAACACCTACTTTTATTGAAGGTGTTTTACCTATACAAAAAGACGAAGCAGTGTTGTTTTTTGATTTTAGAGCCGATAGAATGCGTCAAATTGTAAGCGCCTTTGGTAGTCCAGATTTTAAATACTTTAAGCGCGATAATGTATTCAAAGTGTACTGCATGGTAGAATACGACGAAAAGTTTAACTTTGATGTATTATTTAAACCGGAATTTCCTAAGAATGTTTTAGCAGAAGTTATAAGCAAAGCAGGATTAAAACAGTTTCACTGTGCAGAAAAAGAAAAATACGCTCATGTTACTTATTTTTTTAATGGGGGTAGGGAAGAGCCTTTTGATAGAGAAGACAGAATAATTGTACCTTCGCCAAATGTATCTACATATGATTTGGCACCTCAGATGAGTGCTCAAGAAGTAGCCGATCAAACAATTCAAGCTATTAAAAAACATTATGATTTTATTGTAGTAAACTTTGCAAATGGGGATATGGTTGGTCACACTGCCGTGCAAAAAGCTTGCATTGCTGCTGTTGAAACACTTGATGTTCAGTTCAATCGTATAGTAAAAGCTGCACTAGCTGAAGGCTACAAGATATTACTTACAGCAGACCATGGCAATTGCGACGAAATGATAGATCCCCTAACTGGAGAGCCTCATACACAACACACAATATATCCTGTACCATTTTTAATTATCGGCGATAAATCAAACCTTAGAACACAAGGTGGCATATGCGATATTGCCCCAACGGTTTTGGATTTGCTAAACTTAGAAAAACCTCTAGAGATGAGTGGGAAAAGTTTATTATTAAAACCTATTTACTATATTTAGGAGGTAAAAAATGGATGTAAAGGTTCCACTTGATGTGCCATATGAAAAAAGGCAGTCATACATTAGAAACTTTAATATTATGACACACGAAACAGGTAGATTAGCACTATTTGCTGGAGATCAAAAAATAGAACATATGAATGATGATTTCTTTGGGCCAAATATTCCAGCAGATGATAACTCACCAGAACATCTTTTTAAAATTGCCCTAAATGCAAAAATTGGTGCTTTTGCTTCTCAGCTTGGTCTTATTGTTAGATATGGTGTAGATTACCCAAAAATACCGTATGTCGTAAAGATTAATTCTAAAACGAATCTAGTAAAAAAAGATTTAAAAGACCCTCTAAGTACAGCTATGATAGATATTGAGCAAATTGATAGGTTAAAAAAGCAATCTGGTTTAAATATAGTTGGTGTTGGCTATACTATTTACCCAGGAAGCGAATTTGAACATATAATGCTAAGAGAAGCAGCACAAATTATTTTTGAAGCCCATCAATTAGGTTTGATAGCTATTGTTTGGTCTTATCCGAGAGGTAAAAGCGTAACAGATGAGTACGATCCACACTTAGTAGCAGGCGCATGCGGCGTTGCTGCATGTTTGGGTGCTGATTTTGTTAAAGTAAATTTTCCAAAAAAAGAAGGCATTAACATATTTGAAGCTTTTAGGGAAGCTGTACTAGCAGCAGGCAGAACGCGTGTAATGTGTGCAGGAGGTTCATCAAAAGAACCAAAAGCATTTTTAGAAGAACTTTACAACCAAGTGCATATAAGCGGTGTTCAAGGAGCAGCAACAGGCAGAAATATTCACCAAAAACCACTTAAAGAAGCCATTGGCTTTGCAAACGCAATTTATGCGATTTTAGTTGAAAATAAAACTGTTGAAGAGGCCTATAAAATTTACCAAGAGGGTTAGTTTATGCTAAATCTCCCCCTAAATAAAACAAAAATTGTCTGTACTATTGGACCTGCATCATCAAGTACTACTGTTATGGAAAAGATGATGCAAAATGGTATGAATATTGCCCGCATTAATTTTGCGCATGGGACTTTTTCTGAGCATGAGACTATAATTAACCGCTTAAGACAAACAGCTGCTAGACTAAACAAACGCCTTGTAATTTTAGGTGATTTGCCAGGACCAAAAATTAGAGTAGGCAGTATTGAGCCAATAGAACTAAAAGAAAACGATAGGGTAGTTTTATCCAGTCAAGCAGAAGGTAATGAAATACCCGTAAGTCTAGAAAACTTCTCAGACTACCTAAAAGCAGGAGATACAATCTACCTAAATGACGGCTTTATCCAATTAAAAGTTGAAAATATTAAAGAAAAAAAAGTGCACTGCGTTTGCCTAATAGGCGGGAAACTCTCATCCCATAAAGGCATAAACTTACCAGGCGTGGAGTTGCCTTTAAAAGCTATAGGTGATTTTGAGAAGAAATGCCTGGATTTTGCAAAAAGCGCAGGAATTGATGCAATAAGCGTATCGTTTGCTCAAAACAGGCAGGATATATTGGATGCTAAAACCTACTGCGAGCAAATTGACTACAACCCATTTATTATCGCAAAGATTGAGCGCTTTAAAGCTATTGAAAATATTGATGAGATACTGCAGGAAACAAATGGTATCATGGTAGCAAGGGGTGATTTAGGTGTAGAAACACCAATTGAAACTATCGCAATCCTTCAAAAACAGCTTATACAAAAAGCTAATATGCTAGGAAAACCTGTAATCACTGCTACACAAATGCTCGAATCTATGGTAGAAAACATAAGACCTACACGTGCAGAAGCAACAGATGTGGCAAACGCAATACTTGACGGCACAGACTGCGTAATGTTATCAGAAGAGTCTGCTATTGGCAAATACCCTGATATAGCTGTTTTGATGTTATCAAAAATTGCTCAAAGTGTAGAGCACAAGCGCTACATATACCCTATATATGAAACACTCTCAAAAGTTTTATCTTCTAAATCTATATCCTTAGAAGATACTATGGCTGTAAATGTATTTACAACAGTAAGAAACCTAAACCCACTACTGCTTGTAACACCCACAACCAGCGGTGCAACTGCACGCCGCATGAGCAGATTTAAGCTACCTATATGGATACTAGGTGTAAGCCACAACAAAAATGTAGCACAAAACTTAGAGTTTTCCTATGGTGTATACCCAATATACGAAGAAGAACTGCCACAAGACTGGAAGAGCTATGTACAATCACTTGTTGGCAAACAAGATTCTTTTTTTGTACTAGTAAGGGGACCATCTAAGAAAAACCCAGATGCAAATAATTCATTAGAGATTGTAAGGTTAAGGTAGGAATTATAATTTTACATAAATTAAAAATTTTTTTAAAAAAATATAGTATAGCTAATTTTAAATGTAGTTATTGTAGGTTTTAGTGTATCATCAAACTCTTGAACACTAAAAAAAACGCGTGTTAAGTATTTGTCGTGGTCAGGGCTGTTTTGAAGCAACACCAAAGGACTCCCGTAAGCTTTGTCAATAAAAAGTCGAGCTATGGATGATTTTCCTATACCAAAATACAAATAGCCGTCTGTTACACCAAGCCCACCATTTGAACTTTGAAGTATTGATACAGGTAAGTGGTGCAAGATAGATGTATTATTTTCAATAAAAAACCTTTCGTTAAAATATCCACCATTTTTACAGGCATACCAAAATTTACTGTTTTTAGCTACTGGTAGTAATGTAAATGTGCTCATTCTTATTGAGGCTTTTATAGGTTTTGAAAGTTCTAAAGTATTATAAACAGTTATTTTTTTCAAATCAAAATCAATAAACCAAATTTTTTCTTCAGTTGCCAAATCAGATAGGTAATTTTCGCCTTTTACAAAAAATTTATTTTCTCCAATCCTTTTAACTTCAACGTCGTGAGCTAGGTTTAGGTTAGCTAACCTACCAAACTGGCATGATTCTATTGTGGTTGTACCTGTGTAGTAATCTGCACCGTGCGAAATATAATCTAGCTCACCGTGATTTACACTTCCAAATAAAAGTTTTTTTCCGTTTTTATACACACTTTCAAGCGCAAGACCTTTTTTAGTTAAAAAAGTA
>JBFWJP010000139.1:0-4393 GCA_050253135.1 Desulfurella sp.
ACAGATTTGGCGTATCAAGCGATTCAGATGGCGTTACAATTGAAATTACAGGTCCATATTTTGAAGGTATGGAATCTATGGGCTTTATTTACACAAATAAGAATTCATTGTCTATAGGTGTAGGTACTATAATTGAGGATTTAATTGAACACAAAGTAAACCCAAATGATTTAATTGAAAAATTTAAGACTCATCCTGCAATTGCACCGTTAATTGCAGGTGGTGAAACAAAAGAATACTTAGCTCACATGATACCAGAAGGTGGCTATTATACTGTGCCAAAATTATATACGGATGGGTTTATGGTGGTTGGCGATGCTGCTATGCTTGTAAACAGTGTGCACAGAGAAGGCTCAAACCTTGCAATTGAATCTGGCAAACTCGCTGCTAGAACCTATTTGGAAGCAAAAGATAAGAACGATTTTAGTGCAAAAGCATTGAGTGCATACCAAACCAAAATGGAAGAGTCTTTTGTGTTGAAAGACCTTAAAATGTACAGAAACTTGCCTAACTTACTTGAAGAAAAACGCTACTTATTAACAAAATACCCGCAGTTGATTATTGATTCAATGTACAGCATTTACAATGTAGATGGTGTATCAAAACCCGATAAGATTAAAAATATCAAAGATAAGGTGAAGAAAGAGTTTGGTTACTGGAATTTGGCAAAAGATATGTTTACATTGTGGAGGAAATTAGGATGAGAATAGAGGATAAATTATACTTAGTAGGTTATAATGTAGACGAAGAAGGCTCTCATCTTGGCGTAAGTGATCCAGAAGCCTGCAAAAAGTGCCAGGGCAGACCTTGTACTTATGTTTGCCCAGCTAGCGTTTATTCTTATGATGAAGAAGAGCAAAAATTATCCATAAACTACGATGCATGTGTAGAATGTGGCACTTGCAGGATTGCCTGCGATTATATTACATGGAGATACCCAAGAGGCGGTTTCGGTGTTGCATACAAATTTGGATAGAGTCATATTGACAAACAGTTTAGTTAGAGTAAATTGTTAATTAGAAATTTTGTGTAAGGAGGTTTTATATGTCTTTTTTGAAGGACAAGCTAGCTGAGAAAATTGCTCAGCACAGACCACGCACTACTAAGCTTCTCAAAGAGTTTGGTAATGTAAAAATTGACGAGGTTACTATCTCGCAGGCTATTGGTGGAATGAGAGGCATTAAGTCTTTGGTAACAGATATTTCTTATCTGGATCCAGAGGAAGGTATTAGGTTTCGTGGATTCACCATCCCTGAAGTTTTAGAAAAATTACCCAAAGTGCCTGGTGCTGAAATGCCATACGTAGAGGGCCATTTTTATCTATTGCTAACAGGTGAGGTCCCAACCGAAAAAGAAGTTAAAGAAGTAGCAGAAGAGTTTAAAAAAAGGAGGGCTTTGCCTGAGTATGTAAAAGATACGCTTAAAGCTATGCCAAGAGATACACACCCAATGACTATGTTTGCAGCAGGAATTTTGGCAATGCAAAGAGAGTCAAAGTTTGCAGCCTACTACAATGCTGGCAAATTCAACAAAAACACCGCTTGGGAGCCAATGTATGAAGATGCAATGGATTTAATGGCAAAATTGCCTTCACTTGGTGCATACATTTACAGAATGAAATACAAGGGTGATACGCATATTCCGTCAAACCCAGACCTTGACTTGGGTGGCGATTTTGCAAACATGATGGGTATTGATAAGCCATATGACGATGTTGCAAGATTGTACTTTATACTACACTCAGACCATGAAAGTGGTAACGTTTCAGCTCACACTGCTCACCTTGTAGCATCTGCTTTGTCTGATGCATACTACTCATATTCAGCTGGTATGGGCGGACTTGCAGGTCCATTGCATGGTCTTGCTAACCAAGAAGTACTAAAGTGGATCCAGGAAACTATAGATAAAAAATTAGGTGGAAAGGTTCCAACAAAAGAAGAATTAAAAAAATTTGTAGAAGAAACACTATCAAGCGGTCAAGTAATACCAGGGTATGGCCACGCAGTGCTTAGAAAAACAGATCCACGCTATATGGCACAAAGAGAGTTTGCACTAAAGCACTTGCAAGATGATCCAATATTCCAGGTAGTTTCGATGCTATACGAAGTAGTGCCACCGATTTTGTCTTCGCTTGGAAAAGTAAAAGATCCATGGCCAAATGTAGATGCACATTCTGGTTGCATCCAGTGGCATTATGGTGTTGTAGAGTATGATTTCTACACAGTACTATTTGGAATCGGAAGAGCGTTGGGTGTTCTTTCTAACCTCGTTTGGGATAGAGCACTGGGTTATGCAATTGAGCGACCAAAATCTATAACCACAGATATGCTAGAGAAAATGGCAGGCATTAAGTAATATTAGTGTGCAATAATTTATTGTTTTGAAAGGAGGGGTTTAAAAACCTCTCCTTTTTTATTTATGGAGGGTTTATGGATATATTAATTACGGGTGGTGCTGGTTTTATTGGCTCAAATCTTGCTCTTTACCTTCAAAAAATGGCCGATAATATAACCATTGTGGATGATTTTTCTAAGGGTGTTTATAAAAATTTAGAAGGTTTTGAAGGTGATGTTGTAGTTGCGGATATTTCTAAAGAAAATATGGATTGGGAGCATTACTTAGATTTTGAACCTGATTATATTTTTCATGAAGCTTCAAACACAGATACAACATATCCGGATGATAAAGAAATGCTAAGAAGCAATATTGAAGGTTTTCGCAATGTTTTGGAGTTTGCTATTAACTCTCAAGCCAAAGTCATTTACGCATCAAGCGCTGGTGTTTATGGTAAAGGTACAATACCGATGAGCGAAAATTCACAAAGAGAACCAAAGAATGCTTATGCTTTTTCAAAATATATATTAGAAAATATGGCAAAAAAGTATGTAGAAAATTACGATTTAGAGTGTGTAGGCTTAAGGTACTTTAATGTGTATGGGCCGAGGGAATCTTTTAAAGGCAAAGCGGCAAGCATGATATACCAATTAGCTCTTCAGATGAAAGAAGGTAAAAGGCCTAAAATATTTGAATTTGGAGAACAATTTAGGGATCAGATTTACATAAAGGATTTGGTGGAAGCCAACGTAAGAGCAATGGAAGCTCCATCTGGTGTTTATAATGTGGGTACTGGAAAGCCTACAAGTTTTAATAAAATCGTTGAAGTGTTAAATAAGGTTTTGGGAACAAACCTTGAGCCAGATTACATTAAAAATCCCTATACGCAGTTTTACCAAGATCAGACTTTATCAGATGTAAGTTTGGCAGCAAGTAAAATGGGTTTTGTGGCAAAATATGATATAGAATCTGGGATCGAAGATTATATGAGGTGGTTAGGGTTTGCTTGATATAGAAAAATTAGTGTCAAATTCTTGTAGGTTATGTCCTAAAAATTGCAAAGTAGATAGAAATAAAAAAGAGGGTCTATGTAAAACAAAGAACCAGATTGAAATTGCAAGTTTTAACTTGCACTTTGGTGAAGAGCCTCCAATTAGCGGCACGTTAGGTAGTGGAACGGTGTTTTTTGCAGGTTGCAATATGGCTTGCGTATTTTGCCAGAATTATCCAATAAGTCAACTCAAAAGTGCCTATAAAGTGGTTGATGAGTATGCGCTTTCAGATATTTTTTTGGAGTTGCAAAATCGCAAAAGCCATAATATTAATTTAGTAACGCCCTCCCATCTTGTTCATTTGATATATAAAGCTATTGAGATTGCTAGAAAAAAAGGTCTCAATATTCCCATATGCTACAATACAAGCTCCTATGATAAAGCTGAAGTTATAGAATTTTTAAAAGATTATGTGGATATTTACTTAGCAGATTTAAAGTATGCTGATAACGATTTAGCTAAAAGGTATTCGGGCGTAGCGGATTACTTTGAAGTGGCAACAAAAGCTATTTTAAAGATGCAGGAAACAAAAGGTTCTTTAGTCTTGCAAAATAATTTGGCCACAAAAGGCTTAATTATTAGGCATCTAGTATTACCAAATAGTATTGATAACTCAAAAAGGGTATTGGATTGGGTAGTAAATTATATAGAAAACCCAACAATTTCTTTAATGAAACAGTATTTTCCTGCTTATAAAGCATTTGATTATCCAGAGATTTCAAAAAAACTGGTATCTGCTCAATGGAATGAGATACTAGAATACGCCTATAAATTAGGTATAGATGGCTACATCCAGGTAGCATAAAGAGATTTTTTAAGTTTGTGTTGTGTTTTAGACCACTCTATTAAAACTTGCTTTGTATGGCAAATGAGCTTTTTTGTTGTAGGTTTCATTAACTCGTATAAAGTTTCCCGACTTCCGACTACTTCCTCATTTAATTCCATTTTTATCTTGTCTTAATAACCTTCGTTTTTTATATTGCCTATGTAGTGCCGTCTGATATCTT
>JBFWJP010000140.1:0-4388 GCA_050253135.1 Desulfurella sp.
AGTTGTTTATTTGCTCTTCATCTGGAATTTTTCAAAGAACTTGTCATAAGCGACAGTTTTGTAATATATGCTAAAACTATCAGTTTGTCAAGGGGTTGGAGATGTTTTTTGAAAATTTTAATAAAGTGCTAAGATAACAGGGATATTTTACAATATATATTGAAATTTTTGGTAGTTTGTTATATACTTAAAAATATAAATTTATTGGAGGAAACATGAAAGAAAAGGTAGTAGCCAAAGTAAAAAAAGAAAATAACAAGCTTCATTTAACATGCGAAGCTTTTGGAATCAGTGAGTACTGTGTTGATGAAGAACAAGCAAAAGCAATTATAGAATCAAAGACACCAAAAGATACCGAGATAGAGTGGGTAAAAGAATACATAGATAATGACAAATAAACATTGCAGTACATACCTACCTTATTAATAATAAGTGTATTTGCCTTAAGTTTAGTAAGAAATATAGGCAAATTCAAAATACGCATATGGCAGTTAGCATTTGCGGCTGCCGTTTTATGCCTTATAACCGAGCGCATTAGTTTAAAAGGGGCTTTTTATTCGATAAATTTCGATGTTATTTTTTTTCTATTTGGGATGTTTTGCGTAGGCAGTGCTATAGAAAAAAGTGGTCTTGCCAAGTACCTAACCAGCTACATTTTGATTTATATTAAAAATATTGACGGTTTGCTTTTGTTTATTATTTTCTTTTGTGCAGTAACAAGCGCTTTTTTGATGAATGATACAACAGCTGCGATTATTACACCGATTATTTTAATTTTTGCAAAAACACTGCACCTTAACCCCAAAAAGTTAGTCATTACAAGCATGTTAGCAATTACAATTGGCTCATGCGCAAGCCCCATTGGCAGCCCGCAAAATATTTTAATTGTAAGCCATATGCCACATTCAAATCCTTTTATTTTATACGCAAAATACTTAGCTTTGCCCACAATGTTAAATTTAATTTTGCTATTTTTATATGCTAAGTTTAATTTTGAGCAAAAAATCCTATACCACGAAACAAAAAAACCAGAATTTAGCGATCGAAATTTAGCAATGTTATCAATATACTCAATTATAGCCCTTGTAGGCTTAGTTTTTTTAAAAGCCTTTTTTGTTACCGATATGCCGTTGCTTTACATTGCTTTGATTCCCGCTGCAATTGTGCTTTTGCATAAAAAAAGGATTGAAATCATTAAAGATGTTGATTACAAAACGCTAATTTTTTTTATAGGTCTTTTTATTCTAATAAAAGCTTTTTGGGACTCCAATGTTTTACAATCCCTTATATTGAATAGTCACTTAAATCTGGCCTCAACTTATGTAATATTTATAATAACTGTGATTGCAAGTCAATTTGTATCAAATGTCCCGCTTGTTACGCTTTACTTACAGGTACTTTCATCTTACCATACAGGATGGCTAGCCTATCTGGCTTTATCTGTGGCAAGCTCTATTGCTGGCAATATTTTTTTGTTGGGGGCTGCAAGCAATATTATTGTTGCTGAAAATTTAGAAAAGCACACACAGCATACCATCACCTCTTTTGAATTTTTTAAATACTCCATAATACTCACCATCATTAATATTTTTGTGTATTTAGCTGTTTTTGCAATTATCTAACCGTTAATGTTCTATTAATGTAGCGTGAGTATAGTTCTTTTTAAGATTTAAAAATGGAGGTGTGTTATGAAAAACACAAAAAAACTAGCGGCTTTGGCTTTGGGAGGACTTTTGCTTACAACTTCGGCAGCAGGTATTGCAACGGCAAGCGGCCAATTAAACGGCTCTATTAAAATTACGCATGATAATGAGGCAAACTATGCAGATCTTGCAAGCGTAACAATTGATCAGGCAGTAGCAAGTGCACTTAAAGCCCAACCTGGCAAAGTGATTAAAGCAGGGTTGGAAAATGAAGATGGCTACTTAGTGTGGGGCGTAGAAGTTGCATCAAATAATCAGATCCATGAAGTAAAAATTGATGCAAAAAACGATAAAGTTTTAAAAATCGAAAAAGACCAGGCTGACTCACAAAAAGAGAGTGCAGAAGAAAACGATTAAGTAAAAAGGAGGCTAATTGCCTCCTTTTTTCACTTGAAAAACTAAAAAAAGTGGGGTAGTATTCGTGTCAATGAGGCTTTTAATTGTTGAAGATGAAAAAACATTAGCTAATTTAATAAAAAAAGGTTTTGAAGAAGAAGGTTTTGCAGTTGATGTTGCCTATGATGGGGAAGACGGCCTTTATTTTGCACAAAATAATGTGTACGATGCCATTGTCCTTGACATCATGCTGCCTATAATTGACGGTATAAGCCTATTAAAAAAACTCAGAGATCAAAACAATTCAACACCTGTTATCATGCTTACAGCTAAAGATACTCTAAAGGATAAAGTGTTGGGCTTAGATAGTGGCTCTGATGATTACCTTACTAAACCATTTTCCTTTGAAGAATTACTATCTCGAACAAAAGCCATTATAAGAAGAAGATACGCAACTTCAAGCCCAATTATTACAATTGATGATTTAGAAATTGATACGGCAAAAAAAACGGTTAAAAGGGCAAATATGACAATAGAGCTTTCTGCTAAAGAATACGCTTTGCTTGAATTTTTGGCAGTAAATAAAAACAAAGTAGTAAGCCGCAGTGAAATTATTGAGCATCTTTACAATGAGGATTTTGATTTAGACAGCAATATTATAGATGTATTTATTAACAAACTTAGAAATAAAATCGATAGAAACTTCGACAAAAAACTCATACACACAATGCGTGGTATGGGATACAGCATAAAAGAATGAACTCTATAAAGTTTCGATTGTTTGTATACTACTGTGCTATATCTTTTGTGATATTTGGCATACTTGGTATTTTTTTATACTTTAGTCTTGAAGATATCGTTTTAAAGTCTATTGATAATGGCTTAAATACAAAAGCCAAGGCTATTGCAACGCTTCTTGGCGAAGACGAAGGAATTAATTTTAAGTTTTCAGATGAAATCCTCAAAGAGTACTCGCAGCGCTCAAAACAGTATTTTCAAATCATTCAAGGCTCTAAAATAATTGAAAAATCGCAGTCTTTAGGTGAAAATACACTGCCTATCATAAATAAAACCCAAACAGTTAACTTTAAAGATGAACCCGTCCGCATCGTGCCTTTTAGCTTTTCTATCAACAACAAACAATTTACCATAGAATGCGCGCAGGATATCGATAACCAGATAGACCTACTTCAAACTTACCTTGGGATACTGTCTATAGCAATAGTGATTGCAATTTTTTTGAGCGCTTTGGGTGGGCTATTTATTGTTAATACAATGCTAAAGCCAATAAAGAAAATTTCTACAACTATAAGCAAGCTTTCTGAATCAAATTTATCAAAAAGTCATATCGATGAAAATGTTGCAAATGAACTAAAACCGCTTGCAGTAGCTTTCAACCGAACATTTGAGCGTCTTGACAATGTTTTTGCAAGGCAAAAGCAATTTGTTGGTGATGTATCGCACGAGCTAAAAACACCTTTAAGCGTCATACTGATGGAAACAGAAATGGCATTAAGGAAACAGCGCAGCTTGCAAGAATATATACACACAATAAATCAAATAAAAGACAGCGCAGTTCACATGAAAGGAATTATAGAAACTCTTTTAAAGTTAATTTCAATTGAAAATACAAAACTTATAGAGAAAAAAACTTGCGATATTAAAGAAATGATACATAAGTCTATTGCGCTTTTAAGACAGCAGTTAGAAAAAAAGCGCATAGTTTTTAGCATCACAGGCGATACTTTTTCCATTGAAGCAGATGAAACACTCATAATGGAAGTTTTTTTAAATTTATTGGACAATGCAATTAAATACAATAAAGAAAACGGCACAATCAATATTGAAATAAATCCCGATAAAAAAACCGTTGAAATAGCAGATAGTGGGATTGGGATACCAGAGAAAGAACTAGATAAAATTTTTGATAAATTTTACCGCGTTGACCCTTCAAGGGCAAAAACAATCGAAGGCTTAGGGCTGGGCTTAAGCCTTGTTAGAGAAATTCTTGATTTGCACAAAGCTAAAATTGAAATTAAAAGTACACCCAATATTGGCACAAAGGTAATAATTTTCTTTTAAAATCACATTTAATAAAAAAGAAAAAAGGAAAAAAGGGACAGGCTACTTTATTTTATTATTGCTTGCCACTTTCTTCCTATAAAAAGTAACCTGTCCCCTTTTTTCTTTTTTTAAAAATGAATGAAAATTAGGTTACTTACATAATAATGTATAGCTCAGATTATAATAGCCAATACTATAAAGCATTATTACTCTTGCAATAATTAAGCTGATCTGTATATTTATCATAATAAGATTTGTGGGATTTTCCTACAAAGGAGGTTAAGT
>JBFWJP010000141.1:0-4366 GCA_050253135.1 Desulfurella sp.
TAATTTTATCTATAGTATGCCCTAGTTTGGAAATAACAATGGTAGAATCAAACACAAAAAAATGCGCATTCTTAAGAGATACCATAAGTAAACTATCTTTGAGTGCTAGTGTGCTGAATAAGAGTATAATAGATATTAACCCTGCAACAACATTTGATTTTGCTACTATAAGAGGCTTAAAGTGCAGCAATGAAATAGAAACAAAACTATATTGCTTCTTAACTGACAATTATGGCAAAATATTTGTATGGGCATACCCACCGCCTTCATTAAAAAGGTTTACCCATTTGAGCTCTGTTTGCAAAAATAATAAGTATTTACATCTATACATCAAAGCACAGGCGGCGCTACAACCCATATAGTTTCCACATCTACATCTCCCACGTTCTTGTAGTAGTGGGGTAAAAGTGATGAAAAGTAAAAACTATCCCCTGCTTCTAATACAGCAGTTTGACTACCGATTCTTAACTCTAGTTTGCCTTTTAGAATGTACCCAAATTCTTCGCCGTTGTGCCTATGCTCACCTTGAGAATCACAACCAACTGGCACTATCTTATATAAAGGCTCCATCATCTTATTTGAAATCTTGGATACTAATAGCTCTGCTTTAACATGGCTGCCAGGGTATATTATCTGTGTACGCTCATTTTTGGTTAAAAATATTTTATCCTGCTGTTTTTCATCGCTTAAGAGATCTTTTACCTCTATATCAAGACTTTCGGCTAATTTTTTCAAAATACTTATGGATGGCATAGCTTTGCCTGTTTCAATTTGAGAAATATATGCATCCGTGCAACCTACTTTTTCTGCAAGTGCCTTAAGTGTTAAACCTTTCTTTTTTCTTTGAACCTTTATCTTTTCTGACATTTCCATATTAACTAATACCTCCTATTTAAGTAGCGGAAAGCATTATATACTTTTCCGCTACTTTGGTCAAGTAAAATCTAATTAATTATGTTGTTAAATCAAATTGTGCCTTAATGGCTTCAAACATCCCATACCATGCAGCCAAAGCTGTAATTATACCCTCATATCCAGCAAAGGTGGTAATTGCTTTAGAGCCCGTATAGTGACCGATATCAAGCAATATGAACAAAATAAGCAACAAAACAAAGATTGTAATAACAGTGGTGTGTTTTGTATTAAACACAAGAACTGTCATAAATGCGGTAAAGATTGTCCATGCAATAAGTGTTACACCTAAAGCTGCGCCAAACGCTGCATCAGGGATCCAGTGCCAAATTGGCCCCATGTAGATTAGAAAAGCAAGCGCAATCCAGAATGCACCATAAGCTGTGAAAGCTGTCATACCAAATGTATTACCAGTCTTAAACTCAAAAAAACCAGCAATAAACTGAGTTAAACCACCATAAAACAAGCCCAAAGGCAACACAGCAAACAACGCTGCAGGAACCAAACCTGCATTAGCCAAATTAAGAACAAATGTAGTAAGTGCAAACGCTCCTAACCCTACTGCTCCAGGGTTAGACATTTTCCCATCAGCCATATAAAACCTCCCAAAAGAATTTCTTTAGAATATAAAATATATTAAATTTATGTAAATGTCAAGTGAAAAAATTAATTAGCCTTTATATACGAGGGCGACCGCGTGTTAATATTAAGTATAAATCTAAATAATTTGTCGACTTACGTATAATAGATCTTGTAAGTAAATATGGGTTATAATTTTTTGTATTTATTGATTGACCTATAACATAGGCTCTTTGAAAATTATTAGATTTTAGTGCATCAATAACCCTATTATCATAGTTACCGAAAGGATAAGCAAAATCATATATATTTTGATACTTAGATAATATTTGTTTGGACTGCACGATATTATCAATAATCTCTTTTTGTGTTAATTCTGATAGTTTCGTATGGAAATGAGAGTGCGACCCAATTTGCATATTTAGAGTAATCAAATGCTTAATATCATTTTCATCAAGCATTGGCATATTGTCAAGTGATTTTCCGATGTAGTCAGTAGCTATAAAAAAAATTGCACTAAAATTGTATTTTTTTAAAATTTTTGCAGCATCTAAATTGTTTTTATAACCATCATCAAATGTTATCAATACAAACCTTTTTGTTTTATAAAGCTCACTTTTTAAAATTTCGTCAATATTTTCAGCTCTTACAGACTCATAGCCCATTTTTTTTAAAAATTTGATCTGCTTTTCAAACTGCTCTAAATTAACATTAAACTTATCAAGACTTGTAAAAATTTTTTTATCACTAACACTGTGGTATAACAACACAACTAAGCCTTTTTTAGGCAAACGGAAAAAATTATACCGCAACAAAAAAACAACGATTACTAAACAAAGCAGTGCAATAAAAAACATTATTGAAGCTCTTTTGCTTTGGCGTATTTAACAAGTTGGTAAAAACATGAAAGCAAAGCGTAAAGTGTTCCTTCATAACCATCAAAAAAAGCCCCGCGAAGAATGAATCGCTTAAAAAACTCTAAATTAAAACGTAAAAAAGGGTGTATCTTACTTTTTCTTTTTAGCGAAGCAGAAATAGTAGTATATTTATTCAATTTTTCAATGTAATCACTTAAGTCTTTATAGCTGTAATGTAAAATTTTACCTTTTAAATATGAGGTATTTGCAGATTTAACTTCTTCATGAACGAAAGACTTACTAAATTTCAAATTTTTTTTAAATAACCTTAGGTGCCAGTTTTGTGCTCCGCCAAAGCGCAAAGCTTTGCCTAAAAAAACCAGTTGGATTTTTATATAGTAGCCGTCAAATAGAGAATTTTGAGTGGCATTTAGTATTTGTTCTTTAAGGTATTTTTCTACAACTTCATCTGCATCGACACTTAACACCCAATCAGTCGATAATTGTTCAATTGCAAAGTTCTTTTGTGCACCATAATTGATAAATTTGTTAAAAAAAACTTTGTCGGTATATTTTCTTGCAATCTCAACGGTATTATCTGTACTGTACGAATCTACAACAACTATTTCATCGCAAAATTGAACACTTTTTAGAGTGCGCTCCAGGCTATCTTCTTCGTTGTAAGTTATAATAGCGCATCCTAAACTCATTACTTACTCACCCAAAAGGCGCTTTCTTGCTTCTTCGCTCATCATAGAAGGGTTCCATGGTGGATCCCAAACAACATCCACAAATACATCTTTAGCACCAAGTTCCATTATCTTTTCCCTAATGTCTTCAGTTATTGGTATGTGAAGTGGACAACCCGGTACTGTCAAAGTTATAGTTACTACCACTACATTGTCATCATCTACTGAAATACTGTATAAAAAACCCAAAGATACAATATCAACACCTAATTCTGGGTCATATACATTCTCAAGTGCTTTTGCAATTTCATTAGGTTTTAACTTCATTTATTCTCCTTTTTAAATAATTTAAATGGTATAACATTGCGCTTATTCTTTTTGATTTTGAGTTTTTTAATATTTAATTTATTTAAAATTTCAGTTTCATCTTTAAGGAATTTAATCGTTAATATATGCTCTGGGCTCATAATAATCAAGCGACCATCAAACATAGAATCTTTAGCATCAAGAGGTTCAATAATTATTTTCCCTTCTACTTCTTTGTAGGTATTTACATTTTCTAACTTTATACCCCAATAGCTTTGCTCATCCAAAAAAGACAACAGATCATCACTGTCAATATTTTCTATCGTTCCAATGTAGCTTTCGCCATTAATTAGATCAACTTTCACCCAAACATCTTTCATTTTTTACTCCATTATAGGTATTTTTTTATGAAAATCATGTTGCTGCTCAAATGCATATGCAGTTCTTAACAATATATCCTCTCTAAACGCATTTGACAAGATTTGCAAGCCCAACGGCAAATTGTTTTTACTAAAGCCACATGGTAGGCTTATTGCAGGAATACCCGCAAGATTGGCTGGAATTGTAAAAGTATCAGATAAATACATATCAAGAGGTTTTGTAACTTCGCCAATCTTAAACGCATCACTTGGAGTAGTGGGTAAAATAATAGCATCCACTTGGCTAAACGCATTATCAAAATCCTTCTTTATTAGGTTTCTCAATCTTAGGGAACGCACATAATAAGCATCGTAATAACCACTTGAAAGCACGTATGTGCCCAACATTATTCTGCGCTTTACTTCTGAGCCAAAGCCTTCGCTTCTTGTGTTTACATACATTTCTTCTAAAGATTCGCCATCTGCCCTAAACCCATACTTTACACCATCAAACCGAGCTAAGTTACTTGATGCTTCGGCGCAGGCTAATATATAGTAATCCGATATAGAGTATTTAATGTGGGGTAAATCGATTTTTTGAATACTTGCCCCAAGTTTTTTATAAGTGTCTATTGCGTTTTCCATTGAACGCACAATATAATCA
>JBFWJP010000142.1:0-4358 GCA_050253135.1 Desulfurella sp.
TCCAAGATAATTGATGCATCTGGGCAGTACTGCCAGCAAAACAGACAGTTTATACATGTTTTTTCATTCCATATGGGACGCTCAACACGCCACGAGCCGGTCTCAAAATTTTCGATTTTTTCTTCTTTTGACTCAACTTCAATAATTTTACTTAAATCTACTATACTCATACACTCTCCTAATAAGGCACTCTGTTTTGAAATGCCTTTTGCAATGTTAATTTGTCAAGTGAATCAATATTATAACCAACCGGTATACCGGATGCTGGTTTTGTAATTTTAATATTCTTTGGCAGCATTTCTATTATGTACTGTGCTGTAAGGTTGCCTTCAATAGAATCATCTAGCATAAATATAATTTCGTTTGCAAACCTAGCGTTTTCTTTTAGTTTTTCAAGACCTAAGTCATTTGCATAAATGCCTTCAATCGGTGAAATTAAGCCCCATAAAACAAAATACACACCATTGTAAATATGTTGAGATTCCAAATTTAGCAGTGTTTCTATGGTTTCCACAACACAGATAGTTGATTTATCACGGTTTTCATCCAAACATATATCACAAATATCCCCTTCACACAAATTGGCACATATTTTACATTTTTTTAAATGAAGGGATGTTTCTATACTTTGAGCTATTTCTTTAGCATCTTGCGGGTTATTTATAAGCCATAGGGCATACCTTAGAGCGCTTTTTTGACCAATTCCAGGTAGTTTTGTTATTGATTCGACTAAATTTTCAATCGATTTAATCATATTCCAGGTATGCTTATACCACCAGTTAACGCAGACATTTTTTCTTTTACCTTTTCTTTTGCTTTTCTAATAGCTTCATTGACACCAGATAAAAGGAGGTCTTCTAACATTTCTACATCGTCTGATAGCAACTCTTTTGAGATTTTAATCTCAACAACCTCTCCATCTCCATTAGCGCTAACTGTTATCATCCCGCCACCAACACTTACCTGTGTAATTTCTTTTGCTGCTTCTTGTTGAATACGCTCAATTTCCTTTTGCATTTTTTTTGCCTGACTCATTAGAGAGTTCATATCAAATCCGCCAAAACCTTTTGCCATAGATCACCTCTTTGCTATTATTTCTCCACCAAAAAGATCAATTACCATTTTATCTAATTTATCAACATCATCTACCTCATTGTCAGCAAGTATTTCACTGCTGCCAAAATCACCTGTATTTTCACTTAAAACGCTTGGCAAAACTTCTTTAGTTTTTTCTAAGGTTTTTTCTTTTGTATCCGGTATAGATAAATCTATACTGTGCTGTATCACTTCTTCAATCTTTGTAAGGTTTTTGAGAGCAAGAGCCTTTTGTGTAGCAACCTTAAGCGCAACAATGTCATCAACTTTATGTTTTATTTGCAAAAAAGCGTCATAGAAAAAATTTATAAATGCGGCTTTTAATTCTAGCTCAATATCTAAAGTCAACAATTTTTCAAGCAGCATCTCAAGAAATGTTTCTACTTTTAAATTATGTTCCATAAGGTAGTTTATTTTTTCATATGCTTCGCTTGAATCAAAATTTACAATAGCCTGGACAAATTCATCAATTAAACTATAGTCTGCAACACCAAGCACGTACGATACATCTTTTGCGCTGATACGTTGACTTTTGTAGGCAACCACCCTATCTAAATAATTTTCTGCAACCCTAAAAGAACCTTGTGCTACTTGAGAAATCAACTTTATGCCTTCATCTTCTATATCTATATTCTCTATTTCTAAAATTTTTTTTAACTTTGTATAGATTTTTCCCGGTGAAATTTTATTAAGTTTAAAAATTTGACATCTTGAAAGGATTGTTTGAGGCACTTTTTCTATATTTGTTGTAGCAAATATAAATTTTACATAATCGGGCGGCTCTTCAATTGTTTTTAGAAGGGCATTAAAAGCCTCTTCCGTAAGCATATGTACTTCATCTATAATAAATATTTTATAGCGAGCGCTAAATGGCACATACTTTATGCTTTCTATAATATTTCTTGCATCGTCAATGCGTCTGTTTGATGCACCATCAATTTCAATAACATCAACGCTTCTACCTAAAGAAATAGCTTTGCACTGTTCACATTCGCCGCAAGGTTTAACTGTCGGGCCTTTTTCGCAATTAAGTGATTTTGCTATAATCCTAGCAAGAGAAGTCTTACCTGTTCCCATCGATCCATAAAATAAAATAGAATGGTAAAGCCTATTTTGCTCTATAGCATTTTTTATTGTTTGAGTAACAATATCCTGACCAATTACTTCATCTAATGTTTGTGGCCTGTATTTTCTTGCAAAAACTATATACATTTGCCTTCCCTTAGCGATACCCACCAATAAAGGATACCTGCTGGGGGCTAATTTGCTACCGTTGCTTCCTTCCGGACCTGGCGGGGTTCGCAAACGCCCCTACAAGTAGCTTCAAAGGTGGGTATCGCTAAAAGTGGCGCGCCCAAGAGGATTCGAACCTCTGGCCTCAAGAACCGCAATCTTGCGCTCTATCCAACTGAGCTATGGGCGCGAAACTACCCATCTTTCACTTTTGATTATATATGTAGTAGTTATAAAAATCAAGTTTAACAAAAGTTTAAACCAATAGGCCATATTGTAAAAATGTTAATTTTTTTATATAATCGGGCTTTGTTGGAGGTAAAAAGCTTGAGCATTAAAAACATTATAGGTAAACGCTTTCTTGTATTAGATGGGGCTATGGGAACGCTGCTTCAGTCCTACGATTTAACAGAATCTGATTGGGATGGTAAAGTAGGCTGCAATGAAATTTTAAATTTAACAAGACCCGACATTATAAAAAATATACATTTAGATTATCTAAAATCGGGGGCAGATATTACAAAGACAAATAGTTTTGGAGCACTGCCTTGGGTTTTAGAAGAGTATGATTTGCAAGATAAAACTTACGAAATAGCAAAACAAGCGGCTATAAACGCACAATCAGCCAAAAATCAACTTCGTCTAACCGATAATAAACCAAAATTTATCGCAGGTTCATTAGGTCCTGGCACAAAGCTTGCTTCGCTCAATCAAATTGAATTTGATACAATGTATGAAGGTTACTTTTTGGCCGCATCGGGTTTAATTGATGGTGGTGTTGATTTAATACTACTTGAAACTTTCCAGGATCCATTGCAAATTAAAGCAGCACTTAACGGTTGTTTTGACGCTATAACACATAAACAAAAAGACATACCTATAATGGTGTCTGCTACTATTGAGTTAAACGGTTCTATGTTAATTGGCACAGATGCTGCTACGCTTGCTGCAATACTTGAGCCGTTTGATATATTAAGTTTAGGTTTAAACTGTGGAAGCGGCCCTATTCAAGTTGAAACTCACCTTAAAAAATTATCCCAAGTATGGGATGGCTATATTTCAATCCACTCTAATGCGGGTTTACCAGAAAATGTTTGTGGTAAGGTATGCTATCCTATGGATCCAGAAAGTTTTGCAACAGCTGAATCTAAATTTTGCTACATAGACGGCGTATCTATTGTTGGTGGGTGCTGTGGCACAACGCCAGAGCATATAAAAGCACTCAGCGAAAAAATAAAAGACCTATTGCCTAAACCTCCAAAAGGCAAAGCCCCAAAAGCCCTTGCCAGTCTTTATCAATTTGAGCCACTATTCCAAGAACCACCTCCTTTTTTGGTAGGAGAACGCACAAATGCTACTGGTTCAAAGCAATTTAGAGATTTACTATTAAAAGAAGACTACGATTCAATATCATCTATCGCTCAAGAACAAGTGCTTAGCGGTGTAAAAGCATTGGATGTTAGTGTTAATTTTGCTGGACGTGACGAAGAAAGGGATATGGTAGAACTAATAAGCCGCTTTAACCAAAAAATTTCAATCCCATTAATGGTAGATTCTACTCAGCCAAACACAGTTTTAAAGGCTTTGAAACTAATAGGTGGAAGGCCTATTATAAATTCTGCTAATTTAGAAGATGGTGTTGAGAAATTTGACAAAATTTGTAGGCTTGCAAAAAAGTTTGGTAGTGCGCTTGTTTTGCTTGCCATCGATGAAAAAGGTATGGCAAAAACAAAAGAGCGCAAACTAGAAGTAGCCTATAGAATGCTTGATAGGGCTTTAAAAAATGGCCTTAGAAAAACTGATTTAGTATTTGATTTGCTAACATTCACCGTAGCTTCGGCTGAAGATGAGTATAGGAATGCGGCTAAAGATACGATTGATGCTATAAAGGAACTAAGAAGTGCACATAAAGAGGTAGGTGCGATTTTGGGTATATCTAATGTGTCGTTTGGATTAAACTCACAGGCAAGAAAGTATTTAAATTCAGTATTTTTGTACCACGCTGTAAAAAACGGTCTATCTATGGCTAT
>JBFWJP010000143.1:0-4324 GCA_050253135.1 Desulfurella sp.
TATATACCATTTTGAATTGTTAAGATAGGTGTATTATGCGTTGCTTTTAAAATATTTTCTATAGCTGTTTCAACATCAAAAGATTTTACTGCAAGAATAATACAATCATAAATATCATCTATCTTGTCTTTGATATCAAATCTATGTTCAATAATATTTGAGCCTTTTTTAATTTTATATGTTGTTTGGGTTTTTGTTTTCCCAATAAAGTATACATCATTTTCTTTTTTTAAATGGTATCCCATAAGCAAACCCAAAGCCCCGCTTCCATAAATTAGAATTTTCATAAAACCCCCTTTGCACTCTTAAATTAAAACATTTATGTTTTTTTGTCAAAAAATTGACTATAGTAATAAAAAAATGTATTTTTTTTGTGTTATGAAAACTGTATCACTTGCTCTAAGTGGTGGAGCTGCAAGGGGTTATTCCCATATTGGCGTTATTAGAGAGCTTATTAACAATGGTTTTAAGATTAATGCCATAGCGGGTACCTCAATGGGTGCTGTGGTAGGTGCCATGTTTGCAGCAAACAAATTGGATGAATATGAAAAATGGGTAAAAAATCTTTATCAGTACGATATTATTAATTTACTGGGCTTTTCAATAAAAGGTGGCTTAATTAAAACCGATAAGCTTTTTAGTGTTTTGGGAGAAATGATTGGTCAAGATACTTTAATTGAAGATCTACCTATAAAGTTTTGTGCTGTCTGTGTAGATATTGTAACCAAAAGAGAGGTTTGGTTTCAAGAAGGCAATTTACTTTTTGCCATAAAAGCATCAAGCGCAATACCATCAATATTTTACCCTGTTGAAGTAGATGGTCATTTGTATGTAGATGGTGGTATATTAAACAATCTACCTGTTGGTGCACTTAAAAATTCTCAAAGCGATTATATAATTGCTGTAGATGTAAACTCTAATGTTAAAGCAGAGTATGATATTAACATTACACAAGATGAAGAAGAAAGGCAAAATTCTTTATTTGGACAGTTTCAGAAAATTTCAAAAAAATTTGGGAAAAACTCAAAAAATCGGTACTCAATGTTTGATGTGGCAGCAATATCCTTAGAGATTATGCAGAATGCACTTAAATCCTACAAGCTAGCAGAAAATAAAGTAGATATTTTAATAGAAATTCCACAAAATGCTTGCAAGATGTATGATTTTCATAAAGCGCATCAGTTAATAGAAATTGGCAAAATTGCCACAAAAAAAGCACTAGAGTGCTATCAACAAAAGTAGATTATAATAAAGTTATATAACCACTTGACAAATACAGTTATTTAGTTATTATATTATTAAATTATTATTTTAGGAGGTTTCCTATGTTTCGTAAGTGGTTTATAGCTATTTTAGCTACTTTGTTTTTTGGTTTTTTCAATTTTGCGTTTGCAAAACTTCAAGTAATTACAACTCAACAAGCAGCACAACTTTTACAAAGCAACAAGGATGTTATTGTAATTGACACAAGAGCCGACAAAGATTATCTAAACGGTCACTTACCTAAAGCAATTAATCTTACAAATGCTATGTTAAGTGTAACAAGAGGCGATGTTGTAGGTTTGGTTCCATATAACAAACAACTAGAGGATAAACTGTCTAATTTTGGTTTAATAAAAGATGCTACGTATATTGTGTACTCTGGTGAGAATTTTGACAAGCCTCAATTCTTTTTAACAAATGCAACACGCGTAGCCGCTATTTTATACTGGGCTGGCATAAAAGATATTTACTATATGGATGGGGGATATCAAAAATGGGTCGATGAGAAAAGACCTATTGCAAAAGGTGAATTTAGACTGCCAAAGTCTAATTTTGTAATAGAGAGAAACAGCACCACAGTATTTTCTTTTTTGCCATTTGTTGAGTGGGCACTAAATCATGAAAATCTTGTACAGTTTGTAGATGCAAGAAACTATGAACAATTTAGCGGAAAAGACACGAAAGATAAAAGGCTTGCAAGGTTTGGCCACTTAAAAGGTGCAAAGTGGGTAAATGTGGCAAATTATATGCAAAAAGAAAAAAACTATTGGGTTATAAAACCAAAATCTCAAATCGAACAAATTTTAAAAAATGCCGGTGTTGATATAAATAAGCCAATTATTTCTTACTGCAATACAGGACATTTGGCAAGCGGTTTGTGGTTTGTTGGACAAGCTATGTTAGATACAAAGCTTATCAGCGATTATGATGGCTCTATGGCAGAAATATCAAGAGATTATGACGTTCCTATTTTAACCCAATAAACACTTCTTTTCATTAAAGGCCTAAAAGAGCATATTACTAAAAAACATCTTTTAGGCCTTTATTGACAATAATACTGCAATTTAATATAATTTAAATCTATATGATGGAGGTTAATATGAAGGGTGTTATTTTTTCTGACAAAGCTCCAAAGCCAATAGGTCCTTATTCGCAAGGTATAATGGCAGGTGGTTTTATTTTTGTTTCAGGTCAATTGGGTATAGATAATCAAGGTAATATGCCTTTAACCACAAAAGAACAAACGAAGCAATCGCTGGAAAATTTAAAGGCAATTTTAGAAAGCGCGGGTTCTAGTTTAGAAAAAATTGTAAAAGTGACTATATTTTTTACTCAAAAAGATGATTTTTCTTTAATTAATGAAATATACGCTGAATTTTTTAAAGATAATCCACCGGCGCGCTCAGCCATTTGCGTTGCTGCTTTGCCAAAAGATGCACTTGTAGAAATAGAAGCTATTGCCGAACAAGCAGGAAGTATATATGAGCATTAAAAAACTATTAAACTTTTCAAATGGTTTTTATTTTTTTAGTGCTTTAGTGTTTTTTGCAGTTGTTGGTGTGGCAGGTTTGCATCTAAAAAGTACAATGACTCAGCTTGATAATCAGATTGTGTATTTAAATAATATTGACAATATCTACGCTCAAGGTTTGCAAAAAGGTCAAGCAACAAGAAATATTCTTTTAAACCCACACGACACAAAGGCCATGCAAAACTATAAAGATGCAGCTTACTCTATGAATGAATCTTTTAACAAATGTTTTAGTATTGCAACTCTTTCGCAAAAGACACAGCTTCAAAAACTAAAAGAACTGCTATCAAAAGATGATGCACTCCAACTGCAAGTCCAATCTTTGGCTGAATCTGGCAAACAAAAAGAAGCTTACAGTTTACTTGTAGCCAAAGAAACACCCACTTGGCGCAAAGCTAGATCTTTTGTTTTAGACCTAATTAAAAAAGAAAGGAAAAACTTTGAAGGTATAAAGCATAGTATGGAAAGTACTATGGCATTAACAATTATTGTTGTAGGCGCAAGCATGATTGTAATGCTCATTGTAGTTTTAATTGTTTGGAGAGTGTTGTTTAAGAAAATTTTCTCTCCCCTAAAGCATATAAACTCCACCGTCTCCACCCTTGCCAAAGGCGGAGGTGATTTAACTATTGCACTGCCCAAGCAGTCAAATGATGAGTTTGGTGAGCTAACAGACCACTTAAACAAGTTTATCTCTACACTAAAGTCTATAGTGCAAGAGGTAGCGAAAAAAGCAAAAGAGGTTCAGTCTTCTACAAACTCACTTGCATCATCTGCAGCTCAGATTTCTGCATCTAGCGAGCAGGTCTCATCAAATACAAAGGAAATATCACATGCTACAGAAGATACCGCAAATGCTCTATCTGGTATAGCACGCTCTACAGAAGACATAAGGGTATCATCCGATGAAGCAAAAGAGATTACAGACAAGATGGTAAAAGAAATACAGCTCAATGTAGAATCTATACTAGAGCTATCTAAATCTATCTCAAAAGCAAGCCTTGATGTAAATGACCTTGGTGAAGCTTCAAAGAAAGTAGGAGACATCCTAAAGATAATAAACGATATAACAGACCAAATAAACCTACTTGCTTTGAATGCTGCCATTGAAGCAGCCCGAGCAGGTGAGCACGGAAGAGGCTTTGCAGTAGTTGCAGATGAGATCAGAAAGCTTGCAGAAAAGACACAAAAAGCTACAGATGAAGTAGCAACAATCATAAAATCCATACAGGAGAAAACCACAAAAGTAGTAAGCGTAATGAACCAAACCCAATCAGATACACAGGAAAAAGCAAACTCTATTGCTAAAACCCAAGAAAGCGTACAAACAGTATCTGATAAAATAGCAAATGTTTCAGACCAGGTAAACTCTTTATCTGCTGCAACACAAGAGCTTTCTTCTACAGTCTCAGAGCTTGAGATGCAGGTAAAAGAAATCAGCAAAGCTCAAGAAGAAAATGCAAAAGCAGTAGAGACTATCTCAGCTAATGCTCAAAACCTAAAGACAGTATCTGATGGCTTGTTAGGTGT
>JBFWJP010000144.1:0-4297 GCA_050253135.1 Desulfurella sp.
GTTAGAGATAGTTTCTAAAATTTCTTTTTCTTTTGGGTTATTGGACTCAAGTGCACTTTGTTTGTAAAAATCCCTTGATTTTATTTCAATCTTAATTGCTTCATTATAAACTTTCAATAGATCTTCATTATCAGATAAATCAATATTTTGTTTTTTAAGGCTATCAAACAAAGTAGGTACATTTTTAAAAGTTTCGGTTGGTAAGTATTCGTATATGTTTTCTTTAAATTTTTCAATAATTTTATAATGCCTATTTTCATCGTTAGCAAGCATTAAAAAAATGGATCTAATTTCGTCTTTTTTTGATTTTAGAGCTTGTTCGTTATAGTAATTTTTTCCATCTTCTTCAAAAGCTAAGGCATAATCAATGGCGTTCATAAACTACCTCCTTAAAAACTCTATAATTTCATTAATATCTGGGAGCTCTTTTATAGGGTAAACCTTTGTAAAAATTACATTAAAATCTTCATCAAGCAATATGTTTACCCTACCAGAAAACCCATATTTTTCAATAAAAACATCGCATTTTTTTGAAACCTCACCATGAGGCCAAAAATCGCACAAAAGTGGGGTTTTTTCTATATTTAAACTCTTTGCCCAAGCTTTTTTAGATGGTACTGTATCTATGCTTAAGCCCAAACATACTGTGTTTAATTTTTTAAAAACCTCATAATTATCTTCTAAAGATTGCATTTGTTTTGCACATACATCTGTCCATGCAAGCGGATGAAATGATAAAAGCACTTTGCTACCCTTGTAAGCATATAGACTAACATCGCTTGAATTTTGATCTTTTAGAGTAAAATCCTCCACTTTTGTGCCAATTGCTAATGCCATAAAACCTCCTTTTTTTAAAAATTAGCTACTTAGTAACAATCTAATTAAATTTTCAGTAAAACTAACTTTCCAATTTGTTAACAAAACTACTAATCAATTTCTTAAAAATCACTTCTCTTCAATTTTTACAATGTGCCAAACGCCGACTGGTGTTTTTAGATCATTGCCTAAAGCTTCGCTTGGTTTTTTATCGTTTGCAAAAAAATATAGTGGTTTATTGTTGTAAGAAATTTGTAGTTTTCCATCTGGTCTTTTAAAAATTTTAAAATCTTTTGATTTTAACACTCTTGGTAGTGCTAGTTCTTTTTCGTAAAAAATTGGCCATTTATCTAAACAAGTTTGGTTAGCACATTTTATGTTATTGTCTGTTTCGCCTTCTAGATAATACAATGTCATACCATTTGGCCCCACAAGGTACGTTCCTATTTTTGGACTCTGTGCAATATTAACGGTATATGTTGTAATGATTGAGCAATCACCTTCAACCTTTAATCCTGTAGTTGTTTTAATATTGTCTGCTATTGCACTATTTAAACCTACAAATAAAAAAACCCCACTAATTAACGCACAGTATCTAGACTTCATAAAAACCTCCTTTTATCAATATTAAAATACGCCTAAAAAGTAATATTTCAATAATAATTATTAAAATATCATTTTTCATTTTTAAGTTTTTTAATATTTGCATCGATTTCTTCTAATATCTTTCTCAAAGAGGCTTCATGTCCTTTTTCTTGGTCGGCTAATGCCAAAAATAACTGGATTGATTCTTGAGTTTTAAATTTTTTTGCTGCTTTTAAGTAAAAATCCCTTGCACTAATTTCTTTTGGTATAGCAATTAGTATTATCTGTTTCATTTCTTCTAATTCTTCAAGTGTATATTCCATATACTACCTCCTTGTTTAAATATCAAGCCCAAGTGATCTTTCCACCTAGAAAAGCTATAAATAATACCACAAACAAATTTACAAATATTAATATATTGTACAAAACAAATATAAAACCAGGGTTTGCTGCTATATTAGGATGCGTGAGTCTAAGAATTATGTTAAAAATTCCAATTAAAAGCAGTACAAAAGAAAATATAATTTTGTTTTTAAAATTTTTAGTGGTTTGTTTATCGTAGTTTATCCACCAGCTCAAAAAACCAGCCGAAATTGCGGGTATTGCCATCACAGTAGCTACAAAAAAAGCGTAAATAGCGCTATCATCAAAACTTTTAAGTGAAGTTAACAAAAACAGAATCTGCATAAGTGCTGCAAAAAAGAACAATCCTAAAGGATAGTGAATAAGTACTGGGTGTGGGTGAAATTTTTGATACCAGTTTATAAGTGCTTCTTTTATTTTTGTATCAGAAGATTCTTGCGCTTCTAATGTGTCTACAACTTCAAAAGATTTTAAAACTTCATCTGTGTGTGGAGCAAGAGCCAAAAAGTCGGTTAAGTCTTCTCCAGCCTTATGACGTGCCATATGAACACCGTTTTTCCACCTTTTGCTGTTTGTTACATCATAAACTTTACCTTTATAGGCAATATAGGCTTTCTCACCATTTTGGCCATTAAATTTGGATAGTTCTTCTAATTTCATCCAATCCTCCTTTTACCCTGTTTTCTATTTAACTAGTTTCCTTAAAACAAAGCTCAAAATACCATCATTTTTGTAGTATTCAACTTCTATTTGGGTGTCTAGTCTTGCAATAACATTAAATTCTACTTTTTGATTGTCAGATTTTAGTGCAGTAACACTTAATAGTTTCTTAGGTTCAAGGTTTTCAATACCCCTTATAAAAAATTTCTCACTTCCATCAAGATTTAATGTTTTGTAGTCTTGGTTTTCTTCAAACTGTAACGGGAGGATGCCCATATCAACAAGGTTACTGCGGTGAATTCTTTCGTACGATTTTGCAATAATTGCTTTTATTCCAAGCAGTTTTGGCCCTTTTGCGGCCCAATCGCGAGAAGATCCGCTCCCATATTCTTTGCCTGCAATTATAATTAGCGGAATGCCTTCTTCTTTGTATTGTACCGATGCATCGTAAATAAACTCGATATTTTTTTGATCGAATTTTAACGTATAAGGACCTTCTTTGGGCTCAACTAGAAAATTTTTTAACCTGACATTACCGAAGGTACCCCTAACCATAACTTCATGGTTTCCTCTTCTTGAACCGTATGTGTTAAAATTTTTTTCCTCTACACCGTTATAAATTAAATACTTGCCTGCTGGGTAATCTTTTGGGATTTTACCTGCAGGCGATATATGGTCTGTAGTTACAGAATCTCCAAGTAACGCTATTGCTCTTGCATTATTAATATCTGATATTGGCTTAATGTTTACTTCAAAATTATCGAAGTACGGAGCTTTTTTTATATAGGTAGAATTTTCTTGCCATTTATAAACGGCAGAAGCGTGTACTGGGAGGCTATCCCATATTTTATCGCTAAAAATCGTTTCGTATTTATTGCTGAATATAGTTTTGTCAATATATTTGCTAATATATTCGTTAATCTCGTTGCTGTTTGGCCATAAGTCTTTTAGGAATACGTTGTTGCCGTTAACATCAACACCCAATGGTTCACTCATCATGTCAATATCTACTCTACCAGCGATAGCGAAAGCAACAACTAGCATAGGTGAGGCAAGATAATTTGCCCTTACACTATTGTGGATGCGTGCCTCAAAATTTCTATTTCCAGACAAAACGCTCGCTAAAATTAAATTTTCCTTTTTAACAACCTCTTCTATGACCGGGTGGAGTGGTCCTGAGTTGCCAATACATGTTGTGCAACCATGAGCTACAATATGAAACCTTAATGCTTCTAAGTATGCTAAGAGATTGGATTTTTGCAAATATTCATCTACTACACGGGATCCAGGTGCTAGCGATGTTTTAATATATGGTTTAATGCTTAGTCCCAACTCCACAGCCTTTTTTGCGATAAGGCCAGCACCAATCATAACAAAAGGGTTTGAGGTGTTGGTGCAAGAAGTAATAGCTGCAATAGCTATACTGCCATCCGCTAGTATAAATTCTTCGTTCTCAAATTCTATTTTTACAAATTTTTTGTTGTTATATAATCGTGTTTCTCCTATTTTTATGTCTTTTAGAAATTCATCTGTTAAAGTTATATCCAGATTGGTATTTTCTTTGCTATCTGAACTTTTATTTAACAATTTATAAAAGTCGCGCTTCATATCTTTTAAAATAATTTTATCCTGTGGTCTTGATGGTCCAGCTAATGAAGGTTCTACAACTGAAAGATCAAAATCAATAATTTTAGAGTACATTGGTTCATGAACATTATCATAAAATAAGCCTTGTTGTTTTGCGTATGCTTCTACTAAATCAATGAGATGACCCCTATTTGTTAGCTCAAGATAGTCCAAAGTTTGTTGATCGATAGGGAAAAAACCTACTGTAGAGCCATATTCTGGTGACATATTTGATATTGTTGCTCTA
>JBFWJP010000145.1:0-4215 GCA_050253135.1 Desulfurella sp.
TATATGGAGGCTGGTAGTATGGTTTTTGCGATACCTCAGATGTCTTTGGCTTTTGTGTAATGCTTTCTAAGTTTGAATCGATAACCAAATTAAGCCCTGCAACCTTTGCTATTGTATAGTAAACATCTTTAAAGTCTGCATCTTTTACAATTAAGTTAATATATTGAGTATTAACTGGCGAAACTTTTTCAAATTGGGGCTCATATGAAACTATGTTTGGTTGTGGCGCAGAAACATTTTGTGTCTCCGATTTAATACTAAAATCGTTTTTTGCAATCTCATTACTTGTAGCACAAGAAGTCAGCAAAAAACACAAAAATATATACTTAAGGTATTTTGACATAAAGCGTTTGCCTCCCTATAGGTGTTTGCAAGATAACATAATCACTCCCAATTTTCAAGACTTTAAAATCTTCACCACTATCGCCGCTTCTATAAAATCTGCCATTCAAAAAACAAAAATAGCCTGATTTGTCTTTAGATATGATAGTTAACTGTGGCATGCTAAACTCTACAGTAGCGTTATTTTGGGCTAAAGCACTTTTATTAAGAAGAAACACCTCTTCAGGTTCGATATTGATTTGCTTTGCAGGCTCTATGCTTTGAATATTTAAATTTTCAATATTACTTAGGTTTTGCGGTATAGAAATATTATAAGGCTTTTGATTGATAGGCCAACCCATACCAACCAGTATAATTAAAAAAGGCACATAAATAATAATGTAGTTTGACTTCATAATCCTAACTTAAGCCCATCAATTGTACAATTTAGTGTGTTGTTTGCAGATTGAATTTTTGCATCTTTTACTACAACTATACCGGAGCTATAAAGACTATTTATTTGGTCAATTAGCTCTTTCAGGCTACTGCTTGATAGGCTTATCTTAAAATTTGTTCTAACATTTGTATTGATATTGCGAACTATTGACTCATCTTTTTTTAAAATATTTAATTTTTCTTTTATAGCGCTTACTTTAGCTTTATAAGACAACAACTCACTTTGAGCTTGCTTTAGTATATTTAGTTTAGCTACAGTATACCTGTAGAATGCGATAGAAAAAGCTGCAAAAATTGATACGACTAACACAATGAATAGACCCTTTTTAAAATGATACATTTTTGCCCTCAAGTTTTACATCAAACAATAATTTGCCATTTAAATAGTAAAAATTAGACAAGCCAATATTATATTTTTTCGATACTTCTTTTAAAAATGTATTGAACTCACTTTTTGTTTTATCTAAAGTGCCAAAAACAACCCCTTTTATATCAACAGAGTATTCATAAGAATCAAGTGTCTGATTGGATGTGGCATTTTGCGCGTCTTTGGATTTGCTGTTTGTAAAACTAACTTCTACAAAATACAAATCAGGTAGTTTGTATGTGGAAAGGTCAGCCAAAATGTAGCTTAATTTTGGTGTTTTTGAGAGGTTTGCATATAGGTTTATGCTATTTTGAAGGTTTGTTGCATTTACATTTGTGTTAATAGATCCAATATTTTGCTGGAAATCAGCCAAAGCACTGTTTAATTTTTCTGTTAAACCCAAAATCTTAAAATAGTTAATAATACCTGCAAACATTAAAAACAAAGCCAAAATAAATACAATAAATGCAAACTTAATAGCGTTTCTTGAATGTTTAAACAGCAGATAATTGTTTTGATGTTTGGGTGTTAGAAAATTTATATCGCTTTTATAAAGCAGACCCAACACTTCTATGTAATCTAAAATCTGATCCTGTGCTAAGCTGCCAATTTTAAAAGAGGGAGTTGTAAACTCAATGTTAGCCTCATTTAAGCTATCTTGAAGCTCGCTTGAGCCTAAAAAAAATACGTTTTTTATTTTATGCTGAGCTACAGTACCTTGCGTAAATTGAATGAGCTCTTGAGCTTCAACGCCAAAGCCTTCTTTGTGTATAGTTTTTGTAGTTAAAAGTCTATCACTATCAAACGCAATTGTTTTTATAAAATCATCCTTTTCTATAATTACCAAAGCTGGCAAATTATCAGGTAAGTTAGCACAAAACAAATTTTTAATTGCAATTTCTTGTGGCACGCACTGATCTATTGTGCAATTGAGGTTATCTAAAGTATCAAAACTGCTTTTTTCTATCGCTACATAGTAATATGTAGCTTTTGTTTTATCAACTTGCTTTAATTTTTTAAAACTAATCTCAAAATCTCCACCAAAAATCCCAAGAGTACTAACTGTATTTTTTATTGCTGTATATGTTGCCAGTTTTGAGAGGCTTACAAAATCTCCCACATCTACATACAAGTTAGCCTCAAAAGATACACTTACTGTATCTTTTTCACCCAAGGCTTGCCCTATAGTTTCTACATCGGTTTCTTTAATATCTAATATTTGAAAAGTGGGTTTATTTTTATAAGAGATAATCTTAGCGCCTTTTTTTGAGCAATACAAGAATTTTTTCATTTAAAACCCAAACCTCAGTTTAATATTCAAGCTTTGCAAAGCTTCTTTAACTATAGCAAAATTTATTCGATTTGTATTTAGAGAGTATGCTATAAAAAGGGCTCTTGAGCAAATTGTATTAATAAGCCTTGGTATGCCGTTTGAGCTTTTAACAATGGTTTTTAGCGCTACATTTGTAAAAGACAGATCACCTTTTTGAACTTTTGATAATCTAAACAAAACATAATGCAAGGCTTCAGCTGTATTTAACTGATCTAATGACTCGTAAACGCTTATACGCTGTCTTAATTGGCGCAAAGCATAACTTGAGAGTTTTTTGTCAAGTTCGGGCTGACCTACAAGCAAAATTTGCATTAATTTACTTTTTTTAGTTTCTATATTTGATAGTAGTCTTAATTGCTCAAGCGTCTCGTTTGGCAAGTCCTGAGCTTCATCAATAATGATAGCTAGTCTTTTTTGCTTTTTTGAAAGTTCCAAAAGGTAGTCTTGAAACAGCCTCAAAAGGACCTCAAGGTTAAGGTCACTGTCAACCTTTACACCCAAATCAGCTAAAATCGCCAGAACAAGCTCTTTTGGCTGCAAGATTGGTGAAATTAGTACTGCTGTTTCAAAATCTTTAAGGTGATTTTCAAGCAGCATCCTAACAAGCATCGTTTTACCACAGCCTACTTCTCCCACTACCGCCGCAAAAGCTTCGCTTGAGTTAAAAAAGTATTTTAATACTTCCAATACCTGCGTATGAGACTTACTTGGGAAGTAAAAATCTAAATCGGGAGTCAATCTAAATGGATCATCACTTAACTTAAAAAAATCAAGCACCTCTTGATTCACCTAACGGCTCCCATTCTTGATACTAGTTGATATACAGGCACAATTAAAGCTAGCACTATGATAAAAAAGAATATACCAGCTATAGTTAGCACTATTGGCTCTATTGTTTTTTCCATTACCTCAACCATACGATTAACTTTAGTATAGTATGAATTTGCAATGTAGCTCATCTGTTTATCAATCTCGCCTGTTCTTTCACCTGCGGATATCATTCTTATTACAAATGGTTCAAATATTGTGTTTTTTCTAAATGATTCACTTAAACCCAAACCATTTTTTATACTTGTGTTTGTATTTTCTAGTGCAAACCTAAATATAAGGTTTTTGAAAGTCGTTTTGATTATATCAAGCGAGTTTGTTATAGATACACCTACACGCAAAAGCAGCGCTTCATACTCAAAGAAAAACGCTAAATTGCTGGTTAAAATTAAAGTACCAAATATAGGCAATTTGTAAATTATTTTGTCCAATAAAAACTTACCCTTTTCGTTTGTTTTTAAACCTATAATTACAGCGGCAATTAAACCAAAAATGGCAGGAAAAATCCAATAGTAGTGGTTTAAAAAAGCTACAGTTTTTATAAGCAATACTGTAGGCAAAGGGAGCTTTAGCCCCATTGTACTAAACACAGCAGTTAATTTTGGCAAAACATAAAAAAGCCAGAAGAGAGCAGCACCAAACATAGAGGCGCTTACAAACAAAGGGTACATTAGGGCACGTTTTGTATTTGCTATAATATCATCAACCTTTTGCAAATGCTCTGCAGCATCCTTTAAAACGCTTGAAAGTGAGCCTGTTTCTTCACCTATTTTCACCAAATGCACAACTACATCTTGAAAAGTTTTGTGCTTTTTTAGAGCATCAGAAAAACTCATACCGTTTCTTATATCAAATATAACCTCTTCTGTTATAAGCTTAAAACGTTTATTTTTGGTATTTAGCGAAAATT
>JBFWJP010000146.1:0-4208 GCA_050253135.1 Desulfurella sp.
CCAGTTTGCGAATGTGGCGATTTTTTTGCTAAATCAAGAGAAATCGACAATCTTGAAAGAAACGATTTGGTTAGTATATTTAGCAGTGGAGCATACGGTTTTACTATGGCAAGCAATTATAATTCACGCTGTAGGCCAGCGGAAGTTTTAGTAGATAAAGATAAAGTAAAATTGGTAAGGGCAAGGGAAACGTTCGAAGATTTAATTAGAGGGGAAACCATATAATGCGCAAAATTGAATTTTTTAAGATGAATGGCTCGGGCAATGATTTTATTGTAATTGATAACAGGGAAAAAATTGTAGAAAATATTGGTATAAAAACGGAAGAATTTGTTAAGCGCATCTGCAAAAGAGGTCTATCAATAGGCGCAGATGGTGTAATTTTAATAGAAAATACAGATGAAGCAGGGTGTGATTTTGCATGGCGTTTTTATAACAGTGATGGCTCGCAAGCTTCAATGTGCGGCAATGGTTCTAGATGCGCAGTAAGGTTTGCTTATCTAAAGGGTATCATTAATGACACAAAAACGGTATTTTTAACAGGTGCTGGAAAGATTTACGGAGAAATTGTTGGTATAAATACGGTGAAAGTTCAACTTACCAAACCTACAGATTACAAAACAATCAACTTAGATAACCAAACTATGTATTTTATCAATACAGGTGTGCCACACCTTGTAATATTTGTTGATGATTTAGAAAATGTGGATGTAGATGGACTTGGGGCTAAATACCGCTATCACGAAGCTTTTGCCCCAGCTGGAACAAACGTAAATTTTGTAAATATTTTAGACAATAATACAATTGCTATTCGCACGTATGAACGCGGTGTAGAAGCAGAAACGCTTGCCTGTGGTACAGGCGCAACTGCATCAGGTTTAATTAGCGGTTTGGTTAAAAATGTACAAACACCTGTTGAGGTGCACACGCGTTCTGGAAAAATTTTAAAAGCATACTTCCAAATTAACAATGAACAAAGCAGTGAACCCATAGATATTGTGTTTCTAGAAGGTGACAGTATGTTGAGTTTTGTAGGTACTATGATTGACGAAGCTTGGGATTATTAAATAAAGGGGGTATTGTATGTTTGAGCTAAAAGGCGCTATGACAGCTATTGTTACACCATTTAAGAATGGTAAGTTTGACGACGTATCTTTTAGGAATTTAATTAAAAGGCAAATTGAAAATGGTATTGATTGTATAGTACCGTGCGGCACAACCGGTGAAGCTGTAACATTAGACTTAAATGAGTACGAAAAAGTTGTGGGAACATGCGTTGAAGAGTGCAAAGGTCAGGTAGGTGTGCTTGCAGGTGCAGGCAGTAATAATACAAAAAAAGTGATTGAGATGGCAAAATTAGCCCAAAGTTTGGGCGCTGATGCAATTTTGTCTGTTACGCCTTATTATAATAAGCCAACGCAGGAAGGCTTATATCAGCACTACAAAGCTATAGCGGATGCTGTAGATATAGGTGTTGTAATCTACAATGTGCCAGGTAGGACATCAGTTAGCATTCTTCCAGATACAGTAGCAAGGCTTAGTGAGATTGACAATATTATTGGCATAAAAGAGGCAAGTGGTTCTCTAAATCAGGTATCAGAAATTATTGAGAAATCAAATGAAGGTTTCAGCGTTGTAAGTGGTGATGACTTTTTGACATTACCTATGCTTTCTATAGGCGGACAAGGTATTATTTCTGTTACCGCCAATGTAGCACCTGCTATGGTTAGCGAGCAGTACGACGCTTTTGTAGCAGGTGATTTAGAAAAGGCAAAAGCACTCCACCACAAGATGTACCCGCTCCATCAGATGATGTTTATAGAAACAAACCCTATACCTGTAAAAACTGCTGTTGCACTGATGGGTCTTGTAGAAGAAGAGTTCAGACTGCCTTTGTGCAAAATGTCAAACGCAAACAAAGAAAAGCTAAAAGCTTTGTTAAAAGAATACGAATTTTTGGGTTAGGAGAAAAACGTAATGGTTAATTTAATAGTTTGTGGTATATGTGGCAAAATGGGCAGGCGCATTGCAACACTTGCCCTCCAAAGTGACAAATTTAAGCTTGTTGGGGCAACGGAAAAATCTCCAGATTGCATAGGCAAAGACGTAGGTGTTGTGCTTGGAACAACTACAATAAATGTAAAAATTAGTGAAAGATTGTCAGATTGTATAAGTGAAGGCGACTGTGTTATAGATTTTACAAACTGCCAATCAACACTTGAAAATGTAAGATGTGCTTGCGAAAATAAAAAATCCATTGTTGTAGGAACGACTGGCTGTGATAATGACGCAATTGAGCAGATAAAAAAACTTTCTGTAATGTGCCCCGTAGTTATGTCACCAAATATGAGTTTGGGAGTAAATATTCTATTTGAAATCGTAAAAGAAACCGCTCGCTATTTAGGCAGTGATTTTGATGTAGAGATTGTAGAAATGCACCATAGGGCAAAAAAAGACGCCCCGAGCGGTACCGCCTTAAAATTAGGTCAAAAAGTTGCAGAAGGTTTAGGCATCAATTTTGAACAAAATGCAAAATTTTCTCGCGTTGGCGAGGCTTTGAGGACAAAAAATGAAATAGGCATAATGGCCCTTAGGGGTGGAGATGTTGTAGGTGAGCACACTGTGATTTTTGCAGGGGATGCAGAACGCATAGAAATTACACATAAAGCTTCTTCGCGCGATGTTTTTGCAAAAGGCGCCTTAAAAGCTGCACTATGGGTAGTTGACAAACTGCCTGGGTTTTACGATATGAACGATGTACTTGGAATAAAATCCAAATGAAAGACATATTCGATAAGTTACACGAACACTGCGCCCTTTTTGGTATATACAACATAAAAGAGGCGTCAAATTATGTATATTTAGGTTTGCATGCGCTCCAGCACAGAGGGCAGGAAGGCTGTGGTATAGTTACAAGGGACAAGGATGTTTTTTATAAAAAGCGCGCTCGCGGTCTTGTGTTAGAAGCTTTTGATAAAACAGATATTGAAAATTTAAAAGGTGAGATAGGTATAGGGCATAATAGGTACTCTACAAGTGGCGATTCTTCTTTGGTCAACTTGCAGCCTTTAACTGCAAGCTTTGATTTGGGAGATATTGCAATTGCTCACAATGGTAATATTATTAATGCATACAGCATAAGACAAAAACTTATAAGCGATGGGGCCATATTTAGTTCAAACAGCGATACAGAAGTTATTATTCACTTAATAGCAAGGCAAAAAGGTTCTTTTGATGAAAGGCTTGTTGGGGCTTTGAGTCAGCTAAAGGGTGCTTTTTCGCTTGTTATGCTGTTTAATGATACGCTGTATGCTATCAAAGACCCGTGGGGGTTTAGACCTCTTGCAATGGGCGAGCTTGGTGATTCGTGCTGTTTTGCAAGTGAAACCTGTGCATTTGATTTAATTGGCGCAAAGTTTGTAAGGGAGCTTGAAAATGGAGAAATTATCAAAGTAGACAAATACGGCGTAAACTCATTTAAACCTTTCAAAAGCGAAAACTCATACAGGTGTGTTTTTGAGTATATATACTTTGCAAGGCCAGATTCTTATTTGTGGGATAATCATGTGTATGAAATAAGAAAAAGAATTGGCCAAAAGTTAGCTTTAAAATCCAGCGTGGATGCAGATATAGTTATAGCCGTGCCAGATTCTGGTATGCCCGCTGCTATTGGATATTCTCAAGCTTCTGGCTTGCCATTTGAGATGGGTATTATTAGAAACCACTATGTAGGCAGAACATTCATAGAACCGACGGATTCTATTAGACATTTTGGCGTTAAGTTAAAATTGAACCCATCAAGCGATGTACTAAATAACAAAAGGGTTATAGTGGTAGATGATTCTATTGTAAGAGGCACAACAAGCAGGCGCATTGTAAAAATGATAAGAAACGCAGGCGCTAAAGAAGTGCATTTACGCATAGCAAGCCCACCCGTTACGCACCCATGCTTTTATGGTATTGATACACCGACCAAATCAGAGCTTATTGCATCAAGCCACACAATTGAAGAAATTACAAAATATGCAACAGCCGATTCAATTGCATATCTAACGCTTGAAGATTTAAAAGAAATCGTGGGCGAGAGTGGTTATTGTTATGCTTGCTTTAGTGGCAATTATCCAATAAGTTTAAATGTTTAGGAAGTATTATGAAGTTTTTATTTTTATTATTCGGGATTGTCTTTTTTTTAGATTCATGCGCGCATC
>JBFWJP010000147.1:0-4181 GCA_050253135.1 Desulfurella sp.
AAAATGTTTTAGACAAAATATTAGAAGGTAAGATTAACAAATACCTAGAAGATATTTGTGTGCTTGACCAACCTTTTGTAAAAAATGAGATGGTCAAAGTAAAAGATTTAATTAACAACGCTATAGCAAAATTTGGCGAAAATATAATGCTTAGAAGGTTTGTAAGATTTAAATTAGGGGAAGAGTAAATCGTGGGTAATTATATATATAATAATGTTTTGTTAAAATTAAGCGGGGAAGCTTTGCTTGGCGAGCTTCCTTTTGGTATAGATGATAGTATGATTAAAAAAATATCAATCGAGGTTAAACAGATTTGGGAAATGGGTGTGAGTGTCTCGATTGTTATCGGCGGAGGAAATATTTTTAGGGGCATTAAAGGTGCATCGCATGGTATGGATAGGGCAAGCGCAGATTACATGGGCATGCTTGCCACTGTTATAAACGGTTTGGCGCTACAGGATAGCTTAGAAAAACTCGATGTACCAACACGCGTAATAAGCGCTATAGAAATGAGACAGATATCCGAGCCGTATATAAGGCGAAGGGCACTGAGACATCTTGAAAAAGGCAGGGTCGTTATTTTTGTTGCTGGTACCGGAAACCCATATTTTACAACCGATACTGCAGCAGCCCTAAGAGCAATGGAAATGGGTGCTCAAGTGCTGTTAAAGGCTACAAAAGTAGACGGCATTTACGATAAAGACCCAATGGTTTATAAAAATGCAAAATTAATAGAGAAAATTACTTACATACAGGTCCTTGATCAAAATTTGAAGGTTATGGATTCAACTGCTATATCTATGTGTATGGAGTATAAGTTGCCTATTGTTGTTTTAAATATAAATAAAGAAGGTATTTTAAAAAGTATAATAGAAGGCGAACAGGTAGGCACATTGGTTAGCTAAGGAGGGTATATGATAGAGGAAGTTAAACCCGTTGCTTTGGAGATGGAAAAAGCTCTTTTAGCTTATAAACATTATGTAACCTCGCTAAAAACAGGTAAGGCGCATAGTTTGTTTGTTGAAAATATTCTAGTGGAAAGCTACGATAAGAAAATGCCACTAAAGCAAATTGCCTCCATTTCTGTTCCAGATGCAACAACTATTATTATAAAGCCATGGGACTTAAGCTTATTAAAAGCAATAGAAAAAGCTATTTTAAAATCAAATATAGGTTTAACACCAAATAACGATGGTAAAAGCATAAAGATTAATATGCCTCCTATGACTGAAGACGACAGGAAAAATATTGTTAAACAACTTAAACAAGAAAGCGAAAAATACAAAGTGAATATAAGAAACATTAGAAAAAAAGCTAATACAGTTCTAAAAGATTTAGAAAAAGACAAAGTTATATCTAAAGACGACTTAAAAAGAGAAGAAGACGAGATGCAAAAATTAACGGATAAATACATTAAAGAAATAGATGATTTATTTAATCTAAAACAAAAAGAGATTTTATCTGTTTAATAAAATGAATATTCCCAAACATATAGCCATCATAATGGATGGGAATGGCCGTTGGGCTAGTCTTCAAGGGAAAAAAAGGATTTATGGTCATTTTATTGGCTCATCAGTCATTGATAAGATAGCTCTTAAAGCAAAAGAACTTAAAATTGAATATTTGACTTTATATACATTTTCAACAGAAAATTGGAAGAGACCTAAATCCGAAGTTAATTTTCTAATGAGGTTGCTTGGTATACAGATACGAAAAAAAATAGATTTTATGATGAAAGAAAATATAAAATTTAATTGTATTGGCGATATTACAAAGTTACCTCAAAAACAGCAAGAAGCTATACTAAACTTACAAGAAAAAACCCAAAGAAATAATGGTTTAATAATAAATTTTGCAATCAATTACGGTTCTTATATGGAAATTTTGCAAGCTTGTAAAAATATATGCCTTGATTTTTATTCAAAAAAAATTGATTGCGCTGCTCTCAATGAAAAAAAATTCGAACAGTATTTATACACAAAAGACATACCCAATGTTGATTTGCTTATAAGGACTGGCGGCGAAAAACGAGTCAGTAATTTTTTATTATGGCAGATGGCTTATGCAGAATTAATTTTTTTAGATAAATATTGGCCTGAGTTTAACGAAGAGGATTTTGCAGCTTGTATTAAAGAATTTGGCGAGCGCAAAAGGCGATTTGGCGGAATTGATGACTAAAAGGATTATTAGTGCAGCAATACTCATCCCTGTTGCGCTAATTTGTATATTCTATGCACCATTATTGTTGTTAAAGTTTATAATATTGGGTTTAAGTTTAATATCCTATTATGAATGGTTAAGCTTTAACCCAAGAAAAGAGAGGTTTTTGTATTTTATTTTGGCTTTAGTTTTTTTATCAAATATTTTATTTGGGTTTGAGAGTGTATTAGTTGTTTTAATGTTAGTTTTTTTGGCTCATATGATTATAGGTTTTAGCAGTATTAATAAAGATAAAGTGTTAGCTCAATATTATTTGCTTGGTGGTATATTTTATGTATCACTGTACACTTTTTTTATCAATATCATCCAATTAAACAATGGCAGATGGCTATTTTTAATACTTTGTGTAAGTATTTGGGTAGGAGATTCTTTTGCATACTTTTGCGGTAAATCTTTTGGTAAAATTAAATTAGCTAAAAGTATAAGCCCCAAAAAAACATACGAAGGCGCTATTTGCGGTGTTGTTTTTGGCACATTTTCAGCTTTAATTTTAGGATATTTTGCAAATATTGATTTAAAATTGGCTTTTGGTGTAGGTCTTGTTGCTAACATAGCAGGTATTTTTGGAGATTTATCCGAATCTGTAATAAAGCGTATATATAATAAAAAAGATTCATCCAATCTAATACCTGGACATGGTGGGATGCTAGATAGGCTTGATAGCCTTGCTTTTTCTGCTTTTTTAGTATATTTAATGTTTCTATGGAAAATATTTTAATTTTAGGCTCTACCGGCTCTATTGGTCAAAATGCTATTGAAGTTATAAAAAAAGGCTCGAAGTATAAAATAATAGGTATAGCGTTTAATAAAAATATAAGCAGAGCTATTGAACAGATAAAGCTGTTAAACCCAAAGTATGTTTATGTAGGAGAGGCTAGTTATATCAATCAATTGAAAGATTTATTTCCCAATATAGAGTATTTTACACAAGACACACTTGCTGATTTAATTGCGAAATCTGATGTGGATTTTGTTATTAATGCATTTGTTGGAAGTGCAGGCATTTTGCCATCTTTTTATGCGATTTATAATAAGAAAAAATTTGCTCTAGCAAACAAAGAAAGTCTTGTTGTAGCAGGAAAAATACTAACAGATTTGGCCAAAAAAAACAATGTTGAAATTATACCTATAGATAGCGAACATTCTGCAATATATCAATGTTTGGATGGAAAAAAGCAGTATTTAAGTAAAATTATACTTACAGCATCTGGTGGTCCATTTAGACAAACAGATAAAGAGCAATTTGCAAATATAACAAAAGAGATGGCTCTACATCACCCGAAGTGGAATATGGGTGCAAAAATTACAATTGATTCTGCGACGATGATGAATAAAGGTTTTGAAGTAATTGAGGCTGGGTGGCTTTTTGATTTAGAAAGTTATCAAATAGATGTGGTTGTGCACAAAGAGTGCATAGTGCACTCAGCCGTAGAGTTTATAGATGGAAGCATCATTGCTCAGATGGCACTGCCTGATATGAAGTTACCCATTGCTTATGCATTGTATAAGCCACATAGAATTGCGTTTAAAAATAGGCTCTCATTTGTTGATATTGGGAGTTTAACTTTTGAGAAACCAGATTTAGACAAGTTTGAGCTTTTGGCGATAGCTCAGGAGGCATTTAAGAAAAAAAACAAAAATTTAGGTCTTTTGCTTAATGCAGCTGATGAAGTATGCGTTGAGTATTTTTTGGAAAATAAAATTAAATTTACAGATATACCAAGAATAATAAAACAAATTATTGTAAATTTTGAAGATAATTTGCCAAATGATATTTTTGAATTACAGGTTCAAACACAAATGATTAAAACGCAAACTATTAAATTGATTGAAAGAACAAGGGGGTTTTAATGTATATTTTATACGGTATTTTAGCTTTGATTATAATGATTATAATTCATGAGTTTGGACATTTTATTGTAGCTGTTTTAAGTGGAGTTAAAGTAGAACGCTTTTCTATA
>JBFWJP010000148.1:0-4179 GCA_050253135.1 Desulfurella sp.
TACAAGCGGTCAATACTTGGTAGAAATACCCCTAAGCAATGTAAATAATGATATTTTAAATGCAGAGATTGCTAAGTCGTTAGCAAAATACGGCCCAAATGCGTATCAAATATTAAAAGTCAATGTTATAGGTCCAAAAATTGGGAGTGATTTTACAAAAAAAGCTATTATAGCCGTTTTGCTTTCTTTTTTGGGCATTTTAATTTATATATCAATTAGATTTAGGTATAATTTTGCTGTTGCTTCCGTAGCCTCGTTGGTCCATGATGTGCTAATAACATTAGGGTTTTTATCGTTGTTTAACTATGAACTGACATTGGATGTAATAGCTGCGCTGCTTACAATTGTAGGCTATTCTGTTAACGATACTGTTATTATATTTGATAGAATCAGGGAAAAGTTAAAAAATGATCCAAAGCTTAGTAAAATTGATGCTATAAATATAGGTATTAGTGAAACGCTAAGTAGAACGATAATAACATCTAGTACTGTAATTTTGGTAACATTAATTTTGTTCTTGTTTGGTGGCAGCGTATTAAAAGGTATGTCTTTTGCTTTGCTTATTGGCTTTATTACAGGTACTTACTCATCTATTTTTATTGCACCACCAGTACTGTTTTTATTCAAAGGGCCACTATTGCCGGAAGCTAAGAAGCAAGATGTTGCGCCAGAAGAGTTGTTTAAGCGTTCGTATAAAATTGAGTGAACAATCTTGATGATTTTTTAAACCTTTTTAAAGATAAAACCAAAGCTTACAAATCGCTTCTTTATATAAATTCAAAATTAGGTGCTTTAGAGAGTTTTTTGAATTGCATAGAAGAAATAAAAGAATCGCTTAGTGTGTGCGCAAACCCGGATCAATCTTTTAGCTACTTTGAAAGATTTTTAGAAAACACAACGGCCAAAACCACTTTATTTGAGATCTTAAAAGCTTCTAAATTTTATCGTGATTTACTATTTAATATATTTGCTCAAAGCAATACACTATCGCTTTTGCTCACTAACCACAATGAGTATTTTTACTGGCTTTTAGAAGAGCTAAGTACTAACAAAACAAAATTAATTTTTAAAGAAGAAATAGAAAACCTTATAAAATCGAAGAAAAATATAGATGAAAAAAAGTATCTATTAAGGGAGTATAGAAAAAAAGAATATTTACGCATTGCTTCAAAAGAGATTTCTAGAATTTGCAAACCACGCCAAATTTATACAGAACTTTCAGAATTAGCTGATGCGTGTTTAGAAGTTGCTCTTGATATAGCATTTGATAAATTAGATCTTGAAGATAAAAATATGTGTATTATTAGCATGGGAAAATTGGGCGCAAGGGAATTAAATTTTTCAAGCGATATAGACATAATGTTTGTTCACGATAATGTCAGCAATACCCAAAATTACTGCAAAGTAGCCCAAGAAGTTGTATCTATAATATCGGATGTGCAATTTGGTAGTTTTGTTTTTAGAGTAGATACTAGGCTGCGCCCATTTGGCAATAACTCGAGTTTGTCAATGAGTATAGATGAGTATGAGAATTATTATTTTAGTTTTGGTCAAATTTGGGAAAAATTTGCTTTAACAAGAGCAAGGCTATCAGCCGGAGATATTAATGTAGCAGAAAAGTTTTTTTCCGTTATAAGACCTTTTGCATACACTAAAAACATAGATATCAATTACATTGAAGATGTTAGGTCTATGCGATACAAAATTAAAATAGAAAAGCTTTCTAACTATAAAACTGATACCATAGATCCTTTAAAAATCAATGTGAAATTAGGTCTTGGAGGTATCCGCGAAGTTGAGTTTATAACTCAATATTTTCAGCTTATATACGCTGGCAAAGATACTGATTTGCAAACTAACTCAACGCTTCAGATTTTAGACATTTTATACAACAAAGGCTATCTAAAGCAAGCTAGGAAACTTAAAGCGTGTTATTTGTTTTTGAGGTTGGTTGAGCATAAAATACAGCTAAAAGATGAAAAACAAACGGCAGATTTGCCCTTAGGCAAAGAAGAGTTAGAAAGTTTTGCAAAAAAGTTTGGGTTTAAAACAGACGAATTTTTAAGAATATACAATAAAATTACAGATGCTGTGCATGAAGTCTACAAAACAATTTTTTATGCAAACAGTATACCTATCTTTTCGCCAGTTGAAAATCTAGAGAGTTTTTTTGAAGAAGAATTTAGCGATTATAAGCAAATATCGGTTCAAATAGCTGACATTGCAAGAAAGTCAAAATTTGCTAAATCAAACCCTACACTTTTAAGCACTGGTATTGATGTGCTCTACAAGAGATTTAAAAAAATACCTAAAAATTTAAATAGCAAGCTTTTTTTAAATGTATTGTCTGGTTTTAATAGTGTTTTGCCAAACTACTACGATACTTTTTTTGACAATGGTTATATTTTTAAAACAGCAACTTTAGCGTTCAGTTTAGGTTTACATCAAAAGTTAAATCAATACCCATACTTAGTGGATGAGTTTTTTTATATTGATCAGCCGTTAGAGATATTAGAGCTTACAAAACAAGAAAAAGAACGGTTGGAATTTAATTTAGCACTTAAACTTTTGAGTGGAAAGCTTGATAAAAAAAATAAAAAAGTTCTATCGATTTTTGCAAAAAATTTTATAAGATACTTGATAGAAAAGCTTAAAATAAAAGACTTGATTGTTTTAGCATACGGTAAGCTTGGTATTGAAGAGCTGTTTATAAACAGTGATTTAGACCTAGTATTTTTGGCAAAATCTGTTGATAATAAGAAAATTTCTGAAGTCTCAAATCTTATAAAAGAGCTAAATAAGCTCTACAGCGTTGATTTGAGACTAAGGCCGTTTGGCGAGAAAGGCTTAATTGTATCAGAAGTTGAATATTTTAAAACTTACCTTTTAAAATATGCAAAAGATTGGGAAAAGTTAGCTATTCAAAAAGCTCGCATTATTTACAGCGATTTTGAGTGCGACTTAAAAGGTCCAATTACCGAATTTGCCCGTTTTATTGATAAAAAAAGCATAAGGGAGATGAAAAATTTAATAGAGACACATAAAGGTTTTGATATTAAAAGTGCTAAAGGTGGTATAGTTGATATTGAGTTTATTCTGCAGTATATTTGCACATTAAAGGGTTGTTTTGAGTTTAATAAAAGCCTAGAAACTATGATTGGTGAAATCTTAGATCTCAATGATGTAAGATTGTTAGTAGCTATCTATGAATATTTTTCAAATATTCTTAATTTGATGCGCTTAATACCAAATGACTTCAAAGACAAAATTGCCGTTTTAGAGTATTTATTGAACATATCCAATATCGAAAACAAAATTAAAAAATTACAGCAAAAAGTAAGCAGCATTTTTGATAGGTACTTTTTAGAATAACTACACTTCAAATATAAATTTACAAATTTTTTACATGATTAAGATGATTAATTAACAATAATTGCGTAGTATTTTTAATAAAAAAGAGGTGGACTATTTACAATCTAGAAAACCCAAAAACATTTTTCTTTGGTGTTGCAACCAGTGCTTTTCAATTAGAAGGCAGCCCCTATGCTGATTGGCAAATATACGATAGTTTTTTTGAAAATAAGCCAGAAGCTGTAAATCATTACAGTATGTATAAACAAGATCTGTTGTTAATTAAAAAATTAGGTGTAAATGCATATAGGTTTTCAATTGAGTGGAGCAGAGTAGAGCCTACAGAGGGTGTATTTAATGTAGAAAGCATAAATCACTATCAGGAAATTATTGACGAGTTGTTGGTAAATAATATTGAGCCATTTGTAACAATACACCATTTTACACATCCTTTGTGGTTTAATAAGCGGTATTCCTGGCACAAAGATGAAAGTGTGGATAAGTTTTGTCGCTATGTCGAAAAATTAGTAGATAGTATTAAAGGTGTAAAGTACTGGATTACATTCAATGAGCCGTATATTTTGCTGCTTGGAGGGTATTTAGATGGTTGTATGCCGCCCAACATTCGAAATAAAGAATTAGCTCAACAAGCTTTAAAAAATATTTTAATAGCTCACAGTAGGCTATATGAAATTATTCACAGCAAAATTAACCACCCTTATGTTGGTGTAGCGCACAATATGGCTGTTTTTAAGCCCTATAGGTTTAACAATAGATTTGATATTACACTATCAAAAATTGCAAAACATTTTTATAACTTTTCTATAA
>JBFWJP010000149.1:0-4144 GCA_050253135.1 Desulfurella sp.
CAGTCTCAGAGCTTGAGATGCAGGTAAAAGAAATCAGCAAAGCTCAAGAAGAAAATGCAAAAGCAGTAGAGACTATCTCAGCTAATGCTCAAAACCTAAAGACAGTATCTGATGGCTTGTTAGGTGTTGTTTTAAAGTTTAAGACTTGAAATTAAGCCACAAAGCCTGATTGACTTTGTGGCATCTATATACTTTAAAATGCGAGTTTATACATCAAAGTACATGAAAAATTCAAGAGGGTTTATAGACATACTGTATGGTTTTATTTCTTTTTCTCTTTTGTAGTCTATCCATGTTCGAATGAGATCTTCGCTAAATACATCACCTTTTAGCAAAAACTCATGGTCATCTTCTAAAGCTTGAAGAGCTTCTTCTAGACTACCAGGTGCTTTTGGTACTTCTGCTAGTTCTTGTGGAGGTAAATCGTATATGTTTTTATCAAGTGGATCTCCTGGATCAATTTTGTTAATTATACCATCAATGCCTGCCATTAGCATTGCGGAAAATGCAAGGTATGGGTTTGCACTGGGGTCTGGGAACCTTACTTCAACCCTTTTTGCTTTTGGAGATGATGAGTACATTGGTATTCTTAGCGCTGCGCTTCTATTTCTTGAAGAATAGGCTAGGTTAATAGGTGCTTCAAATCCAGGTACGAGTCTTTTGTATGAATTGATTGTAGGGTTTGTGAAGGCCGCTATGGCTTTTCCGTGTTTTATAATACCCCCCATATAATACATTGCAAGTTCGCTCAAGCCTGCATAAAGGTTTCCTGCAAATAATGGTTTACCGTCTTTCCATAAACTTTGATGTGAGTGCATTCCTGTGCCGTTGTCTCCAAATATGGGCTTTGGCATAAATGTTACTGTTTTGCCGTACATAGCGGCTGTGTTTTTTACTATGTATTTGTATTTTAGTACTTTATCGGCCATATCCAAAAGTGTAGAAAATTTCATGTCAATTTCGCACTGACCTGCTGTAGCTACTTCGTGGTGGTGAGTTTCTACTTCTATGCCAACTTTTTCAAGGTTTAGTATCATTTCTGTGCGTAAATCCTGCAGGCTGTCTGTAGGTGCAACTGGGAAATAGCCTTCTTTGCTTCTTATTTTGTAGCCTAAATTTGGTTCTTCCTCTTTGCCTGAGTTCCATATGCCTTCTTGTGAGTCTAGAAAGTAATAACTTGCGTTTTGCTTGATATCATACCTTATGCTGTCAAGTATAAAAAACTCTAGCTCTGGCCCAAAGAAAGCCGTATCCGCAATACCTGTGGATTTTAGATACTCTTGAGCCTTGTATGCAATGTAGCGGGGGTGTTTAGGGTATGGCTGTTTTGTAATTGGATCTAGTATGCAGCATACCAAGTTAAGCGTTGTTACTTCTGTAAATGGATCTAAAAATGCAGTTTGTGCATCCGGCACAACGAGCATATCGCTTTCGTTGATCGATTGCCAGCCTCTAATTGACGAACCATCAAATCCTAAGCCTTCTGTAAAGGTGTCTTCTTCAATTACATGCGCCGGTACACTAAAGTGCTGCCATGTACCAAGCAAATCTACAAATCTCAGATCAACAATCTTTACCTCTTCGTCTTTAATAAGTTTTAAGACTTTTTCAACTGACATAAAGTACCTCCTATATATAGTTAATTTACATTAAGCAAGAAACGTTCCTTAGTCATATTACCTTATTTTTACGGTCTTTTATTATGTGTGCTATGCATAAAAACCTTGTATTTTGTTAACAAAATTGTATAATTGTTTACAATGAGAAGTATTAATGTCAACGAAAACTATTTTAGCATAGTGCATGAAGTAAGTAAAGTTTTAAGCAGGCAAAATAATATAAAAGATGCTTTTAAAAGCATACTGAAATTGCTTTATTCTTATTTAGATATACCTGCTAGCTTTATTGCTTTATACAATCCGATTGAAAATACATTAGAAATTAAAGAAAGCTTTGGTCTGTTAAAAAAAGAAAAGTACAAAGGCACATTTAAGTCAGGTGAGGGAATAGTTGGAAGTGTATTTAAGAATGAAATACCAGCCGTCATATACGATCCAAAAGAAAATAAATCTTTTTTGAATAAAATGGGTGTACTTAATCGTTTTGATTTTGAAGTGGTTTTTATTGGGACTGTTATTAAGATTGGTGGTGAAAAACTTGGTGTGTTGGGTGTTTACAAGGAAAAAACAAAACATTTATCGTATGAAAATGAAATTAAACTATTATCTATGATAAGTATTTTGATTGGTTTTGCACAAAAAATGAATGAAAAACTAGAATTTCAAAAAAGAACATTTGAAGAAGAAAAAGAGATTTTGCTCAATAAGATAGAATTTAAAACATCAATAAAAGAAATTATAGGCGTTTCTAAACAGGTAGATAATTTAAAAAACACAATATTGAAAGTAGTCAATGTTGATTCTACGGTATTATTAGAAGGCGAAAGCGGTAGTGGTAAAAGCTTGGTTGCAAAAGTTATACATAAACTAAGTAATAGAAAAAAAGAAGCATTTGTTAGTATAAATTGCGCAAGTATACCAGAAAATCTTTTAGAAGCAGAGCTTTTTGGTTACGAAAAGGGCGCTTTTTCTGGCGCAATTTCTCAAAAAAAAGGCAAATTCGAGATAGCAGATAGGGGTACGATTTTTTTGGATGAAATCGGCGATATACCATTGTCTTTACAAGGAAAGCTTTTAAGTGTGATACAAGAAAAAGAATTTTCAAGGCTTGGTAGTTTAGAAACTATCTCTGTAGATGTTAGAATTATCGCTGCTACTAATAAAAATCTATTTGAGCTTGTTAAAGAAGGAAGATTTAGGGAAGATTTATACTACAGATTAAACGTGATACCTATAAAAATCCCGCCACTTGTTGATCGAAAAGAAGATATACCAATTTTGATTGATTATTTCTTAAAGTTATTTAACGAAAAATACAATAAAAATATTCAGCTTTCAAAAGAAGCTTTGATAGAGTTAATTAATTACAACTGGCCTGGCAACGTAAGGGAGCTTGAAAACATTATAGAAAGGCTTGTTGTGATGAACGACCAATTAATTCACATTAATCATCTACCAACTTATATTTCTCAGAAAATACCTCTAAGAAGATATGAATTAGACAATTCACACGACAAAAATTTACCGAGCCAAATACAAAATATTGAAAAAAAACACATAGAAATGGCTTTAAAAGAAACAGGCTTTGTAAAATCTAAAGCGGCAAGACTTCTTAACTTAACTTTGAGGCAATTAGACTACAGAATCCATAAATACAACATTCACTTAGAAAAGTAAGACAAACAAGCGCAAAAGCGCTTGTTTGCAGTTTACTAACAACCTTCTATTTTCGGTTTTGCAGCTTTTTTAGCAGCAGCTGCTGGGGCCTTCTTTTCTACTTTTTTCTCGACTTTCTTTTCTACTTTTTTCTCCTCAGCAGCTTTTGCTCCAAGGGATAGAGCGGTAGTTAGAAACATTGATGCAACCAACATAGCTAAAACTTTTTTCATGCCTGCCATACCTCCTTTTTAAAAATTTTACCAATTATATTAGCTTTAGAAATTTTAGTCAAGCATATTTAAAAAAATTTTGATATTGAAACTTTGTTAAAATTTGCTATTATAAAAGTTATGATATATGTGCTAAATGGCCCTATTTTAACAGATTTTGGTTTGTATAGGTACAAAAAAATAACTCCATTGCAGGCAAAAAAAATTCTCAAAAGCAACACGTTTGTATCAGCTATAGGCCATGAAGCTACGGCAATGTTTTTGAGCAATCTTTTGAATGTAGAAATTCAATACAACCGTGTAGCTATTGTAATGCAAGAAGGCGATGCAGCTATAGTCTTTCATTTACTTACACGTCTAAGTGAAGGGCAGGTGTTAAAATTAAATGAGTTATGCAGTAAAGACTATACATTGGGTCTTTTAAAAAAACTAGAGTAGGACACGTATTATGAAATTAACGATTACAAAAAATGATGCATTAGTTTTGGTTGATATCCAAAATGATTTTTGCACTGGTAGTCTGGCTGTGCCTGATGCACTTAGTATTATAGATAAAGCTAATATTTACATAGATTTATTTAAAAACGAAAATCGACCAATTTTTGCTACACGTGATTGGCATCCTAAAAATCACTC
>JBFWJP010000150.1:0-4143 GCA_050253135.1 Desulfurella sp.
TTTACGTTGTTTAACAATTGTGCTTCTTCCTTGAAGTTTTGAAGTGGTTTAAATTTTAATCTTGTATTTATAGGTAATGTGTAATTGTATGGCAGTCCTAACAGTTGATAAATGGCGCTTTTTGAATCGTTTAACAATTTTTCATTGGCTTGAACTTCAAGCTCTGATTGTTGCAACTGACTTTGAACATTCAATATTACTGATTGGTCTATTAAGCCTTCTTTGTAAGCTTTGTATATGTGGTTGTATTTTTCTTGCTCTAAATGTTCAATTTTTCTATATAAATCCAGTTTATTTGATAGTATTATAAAATTTAGCGCAAACAGCTTTGCATATTCATAAGTCTGCCACTCATCCCACTTAAGCTGTAATTTTTTTGATTCAAATTCTAATTGGGCAATTTTAACTTTAGTATTCCTTTGAATTATTGAGCCAATATCAAAAGACGGCGATATACCATATGCAATATATGGATTTGTTAAAGTTCCAGATATTGGTTTTGAAATGCTAAAGCTTATCTGTGGATTTGGTAAAAGTTTTGATTGTTCTAAATTTACTTCAGCTAAATTTAAATCATATCTGTCTATCTTAAGATTTGGGTTTAATATAACAGCTAATTCTGCTATATTTGATGGCGAAAGCTCCTTATTGAATTGCGATTTTGGTATTAAAGAATTATTTGTTTTACTAAATTGTTTAATTAGTTCATCCAAAGGCTCAACCTGCATGGATTTATTGATATTTATGCTATTTAGCGCCAATGGCTTATTTGTAGCGCAGCTTGATAAACCAATGGCAACCATTCCAATAAGTATGATTGATAAAATATTCTTCATCCCTAAACCTCAAGAAATGATATTAGCACAAACAAACAAGTCTTGCAAAAACAAGTGGTCTATTGCCAAGAGTTTTGTGTGAATTCACAAAATCTATTCGAATTAGGTAAATTAGATGCAAATCTACTTATAAGCTAAGTAATTTTCCACAATAAAGGTCAAACATAGCTTCTTGGCATCAATAGATCAGCCTTGTATTACAAGAAAAAGAAGAAATTTGACTTGACAAAGAGGGATGAGTGCAATAGTTCCTTCTCTTTACAAAAAAACTTTTTTATGGTTAAATAAAAATATAAAGCAAATATTTGTTGGAGGATTTGTGCACCAGCATAGTTCTAATGATAACAAAAATATAATCGCAGTAATATTTATTAATTTCTTTGTTAGTTGTTTTGAAATTTTAGGGGGCTATTTATCTGGTAGTTTATTATTGATTAGTGACGCGCTGCATAATTTAAGTGATTCTGTATCCATAGTTATTAGCTACATCGCTATAGTATTGGCCCATAAAAAAACGAATCAAAAATACACTTTTGGTTATAAACGAGCTGAAATTTTGGCCGCTTTTATAAATTCTGGTATTTTAATTTTAATTACATTATACATTTCTTTCGAAGCTATTCTGAGATTCATATCGCCAAATAAAATTGTACCCATAACAATGCTAATTTTTGCTATAATTAGTTTTTTTGGTAACATATTAAGCACTATAATTTTACATTCAAAATCAAAACATAGTTTTAATATAAAATCAACTTATTTACATATGTTAAGTGATGCACTAGCTTCTTTCGCTGTAATCGTTAGTGCACTTTTAATACTATATTTTAAGTTTTACGCTATAGACTCAATTTTAACAATTATTATAGCTATTTATATACTAAGAGAAGCTATTCAATTGCTTATTAAATCAACAAAAATTCTTATGGAAAGCTCTCCTGATACTTTAAATTTAGAGGAAATTAAAATGGCTATCGAGTCAATTGATAACGTTAAAAATGTGCACCATGTTCATATGTGGTCTGTCTCAGGCAATGATATTTTTTTAGAAATTCATATAGAACTTAATGACATGTTGTTAAGTCAAACGGAAATTATAAAACAAAAAGTATATAATATATTAAAAGAAAAAAAAATTAATCACATAAATATTCAATTTGAAACAAATTCATGTTTATCGAAATCAATATTGTGTGAAGATAAAATTTAGCATATAAATAAATTTCAGCGTACTGACAATACTTACAATTTTGCAAAAAAACCGAAACTATAGTATTCTTCATGTGCGCATCCAAGGTGTGTAAAATAAAAAATTATTTTTTGGAGATTTTTAGAAAATCTTTGAATAAAGTTTAGTTGACAAAAAAGCTAAAGAAACTTATACAGGAGAAGAAAGTAACAAATCTTGGTGATTTAAATGCCCTTTATAATTTTTTCGCAATTATCTCTATGTAGTATGTATCTATAAATGTTTGACTAAATTGATAAAATGATTTTGAGTTTTCTGAAAGGTTATTTAACAATTCAAAGATTTTTTGTCTATTATCATTGTTAGTTCCCATCCTGTCAAACCATTCTGGTAATTTATACTGTCTTTTTAGAAGATCAATATTTTTAATCTCTAGTGGCAAGTCTTTAAGTAGTTTAATCCATTGTCTTTTAGATAAAGAGTAAACATGCGAGCTATCTCTTAAAGCTTCTAAACGATTAATTACTATTTCTGTTTCATCGCCGTCAATAACAGAACAATCAAGAATATAGAATTTTGCTTCTGGTTTCAAAACCCTGCACATCTCTTTTAAAGTTTTTTGTACATTGTAAAAGTGATGCACTGCAAACCTACAGGCAACGATATCAAAAAAATTATCTCTAAATGGTAAATTGTGCACGTCTGCTTCTAAAAACTCAATATTATCCACACTAGCTTGTTTTGATGCTATTTGAGCTTGCAACAACATCTCTTTGGTAATATCAATAGCAACTACCTTGCTGTTTACTTTAGCAAAAGCAATAGCTGTATGACCAGCACCCGTTGCAATATCTAAAACAATGTCATTATGTTTGGGCTTTAAAAAATTAATCATTCTTTCCAAGTCATCTGAATTTGAGTGTGTTGAGCTTAATCTGTAATTTAAAGCTTTACTGCCAAAATTATTTTTTACTATGTCTTGATTTCCCATATTATCTCCTAATAACTAGCCACATGGCTTGATTTTTAAGTAAATATACATGTGTGACCTCAGCTTTGTCAAGAATTTTGTGTAAATGCACAAAACCCATTAACATTTATTGCAAAACGAACCTGGTACCTTTGTACTTTGGCATTGGCAAATACAAATAATGTATTTTACACTACCAACAAATGTATTTGAATTTAAAGCGCTTTAGTATATAATGTTAGCAATGATTGAGTGTAGAAACCTTGTTAAAAAGTACAAAACAAAAATCGCTGTAAACAATATTAACCTAACAGCAAAAAAAAGTGAGATTGTGGGGCTTTTAGGTCCAAATGGTGCCGGAAAGACCACCACATTTTATATGATATCTGGTTTTATAAGGCCAAATAGTGGACAAATTTTTCTTGATAATCAAGACATTACAAAAATGCCCATACATAAGCGCTCAAAAATTGGCATCTCTTATCTACCGCAAGAGCCTTCCGTATTTACTGGGTTAGCAGTGGAGCAAAATATTTATTCTGTACTTGAATTTGTTGATACAAAAAATAAAAAAGAACGCTTAGAAGAGTTACTTGAAGAGTTTAACTTAACTAATATAAGGAAAACTAAAGCCTACGCAATAAGCGGCGGAGAGCGCAGGAGAGTTGAAGTTGCGCGAGCACTTGCAACAAATCCTAAGTTTTTACTTTTGGACGAGCCTTTTTCTGGTATTGATCCACTAATGGTGGAACAGCTAAAAAAAATGATTTTTGCTTTAAAAGAAAAAGGTCTAGGCGTAATCATTACAGACCATAATGTTAGAGAAACACTTGATATAGTAGATAAAGCCTATATACTATATGATGGTAAGGTGATTAAAGAAGGCACTAAGATGGATATTGTAAACGATGAGAGATTGGCTAAAATATATTTGGGCGAAACATTTAAACTATAATTATGGTAGAGCTAAGACATGAATTAAATATAAACCTGGGTCTTATTCTTACCCACCAACTTGATTTATCACTTAAGATTCTAAGCGCAAGCATGCTGGAGTTGCAAGAACAAATTGACGAGTTAGTTTTATTAAACCCATTAGTTGACATAGATAAAGACTACAGTATCGCTCCAAATAATTATTTTGAAAG
>JBFWJP010000151.1:0-4097 GCA_050253135.1 Desulfurella sp.
TCTTCCGATCTCCTTGGGAGCTTGAGCTGTCCAGTTTAAAGACCCAGTTTCTACAATTTTATCGTCAAAAATAGCAAATTTATTATGCATTATACCGTATCTATCGTAATATTTATGGGCTTTTGCAAACCTTATATCAATACCATTTTTAATTAAATAAGCAAATTTAGAAAACCTATTTTTTGGGTTATTCCACTCACCATCTAATAGCACTCTAACTTTGCACCCGCGTTTTTTAGCATTTATCAAGCTTTGTGCTAAGGGTCTTGACGTAAATGAATACATAGCCACATCAATAGTTTTTTGCGAGTGATCAATCAAGTAAATAATTTTTTCTATAGGGACATCAGAAGGTGTAAAATAAACCTCAATATCGCGCGCATAAGCCGCATTTGCAAAAAACAATAAAATAGAGCTAAATATTATAGTTTGGAGCTTCTTTTGTGATAATAACATCGTGAACATGACTTTCTCTCCATGAGTTTTCTGAAATTTGAATTAATTGTACTTCCCTTAAATCTTCTATTGTTCTTGAACCAGTGTAGCCCATGCCAGCTTTAAGGCCACCTACTAACTGGTATAACACATCTTTAAGCTCGCCTTTATATGGTACTCTACCTTCAATGCCCTCTGGCACAAACTTTTCCGGCTCAACATCGTCTTGAAAATATCGCTCTTTGCCACCTTTTTCCATAGCGGATAAAGAACCCATACCTCTGTAAACCTTATATTTCCTGCCTTGATAAATAATTGATTCACCCGGTGATTCCTCAACACCTGCAAGTAAATTACCAACCATAACACATGCAGAACCTGCAGCAAGTGCTTTTACAATATCTCCGGAGTATTTTATACCGCCATCGGCTATAATCTTAACGCCAAACTTGTCAGCTTCTTCTGCACACTCCGAAATTGCTGTAATTTGAGGCACACCTACACCTGCAATAATGCGTGTTGTGCAAATAGAGCCTGGACCAATACCTACTTTCACAATATCTGCGCCTGCTTCAATGAGGCTCCTTGTGCCCTCACGCGTTGCAACATTACCGCCAATTATACAGCAATCAAACTTTGACTTTATCTTTTCAATAGTTTTTAATACTTTTACAGAATGACCATGAGCAGAATCTAGTACTATAATATCACAACCTGCTTCTAAAAGTGCTTTTGCCCTTGCATCGCCATCTCTTGTGCCTACGCTTGCAGCCACAACAAGCCTGCCTTTAGAATCTTTTGTGGCATCTGGGTACTCTTCTTTTTTTATAATATCCTTTATTGTAATTAAACCTTTAAGTTTAAAATTGCTATCAACAATGGGCAATTTTTCAATCTTATTTGCTTTTAGGTACTCAATAGCTTCTTGGAGTGTGGTGCCTTCTGGGGCTACAATCAAGCCTTTTGCCGTCATAACATCTTTTACTTTTTTTGTAAAATCCGTCTCAAACCTTAAATCCCTATTTGTTATAATGCCAACAAGTGTATTTTTATCATCTGTAACAGGTATACCAGAGATATGGTACTGTCGCATTAAATTAAGACAATCGTTAATAGTAGCGTCTGGGTGAATAACAATAGGATCTGTTATCATCCCGCTTTCGCTTTTTTTAACCCTTATAATTTGTGCTACCTGCTCTTGAATGGTCATGTTTTTATGTATTACGCCAAGACCACCGTTCCTTGCCATGCCAATTGCCATACGATACTCTGTAACTGTATCCATAGCAGCAGAAATAATAGGAATTTTTAAGCTATACCTGTTTGTTAGACTTGTGCTTGTATCTACTTCATTGGGTAAAACATTTGATTTCCTAGGTACAAGAAGCACATCATTAAAAGTTAAACCTAAAGTATCTTTCAATCTAATCATACACACACCTTCAAATACTTAAATATTTAAAATCAGCTACTTTCAAAACCAATTGCCTATAGTTATTCAATAATGCTAGCCTATTGTTTTTAATTTTTTCATCTTTATCCATAATAAGAACTTTATCAAAAAAACTTGATATTATCTTTTTATCTACAATATTGTTTAAGTAAGATAGGTAATCTTTGCTTTGCAAATACACTCCCAAATTGTGCTTTAATGATTTAACATAATTATAAAAGTTAGCTTCTTCGTCAAAAACAAAAAGATTTTCGTCTACATCCGTTTTATCAAATCCATCTGGCACTATATTAAAAATCCTTTTGATGCTAAATAAATCCTGTTCATCAGTCTGCGTGTAAAAAGCCTTCAATGCTTCAATTTTAAGGAACGCTTCGTAAATATCACTAAAATCAACCTCAACCACAGATTTCACAATCTCGGTATGTTCTTCAAACATATTTATAAACCGCACTTTTATAAATTCAAGTGTTTCATCTAGTATATCTTTTTGCAGACCCTGTTTTTCATAGAGCGATAAATCAAATTTTACAATATCCTTAATATTTAAACTCAACTTTGATTTAAGCACAATTTTAATAATTGAAAGTGCAGCACGGCGAAGTCCGTATGGGTCTTTGTTACCAGTTGGCTTTAAATCAGCTATCATACCTCCTATTATTAAATCAATTTTATCGGCTAGAGATAGTGCTATACCTTCTGGGGTTTCTGGGTATACTTCATCTTTTGGTAAGTACTGCTCACAAATACATTTGCTAACTCTTTCACCTTCTGATTGATTTTTTGCCAATAAAGAACCCACTACACCCTGAACTTCTGGGAACTCATAAACCATATGCGTTAAAAGGTCGGCTTTTGATAGGTATGCTGCGCGCCTTGCGACTTCTTTTTGCGCACCAACGTAGCTAGCTATTTGATCTGTTAGTTCCACAAGTCGCATTGTGCGATCATACATAGAACCGAGTTCTTTATGAAAAAGCATGTTTTTTAGTTTCTCAACTAAACTTTCAAGTCTAACTTTTAAGTCTTCTTGGTAAAAAAAAGCAGCATCTCTAAAACGTGCCCTTAAAACACGCTCATTGCCTTTTACGATTAAGGAATCATTATCTGTAACTATATTTGAGACTACGCAAAACTTATTTGTAAGCTTGCCATTATGTAGAGAATAAAAGTACTTTTGATTAGCTTTCATAGAATTTATTAACACTTCCTGAGGAAGGCTAAGAAACTCTTCTTCAAATGTGCCTTCTATACAGTGTGGATACTCAACTAAATTTGTAACTTCATTTAATAAATCTTCATCTAGGATGTATTGTTTGCCTTCGTTTGACAAATTCTTTAGTGCTTCTTTAATAAACAGTTGTCTTTGGTTTTGATCAACTATTACAAAATGCTCTTGTAGTGTTTTTTTGTAATCTTTTGACAAAAGCTCGATTTTTCCTTCTGACATAAACCTATGACCAAATGTATAAGAAACGCTTTTTTTGCCAAACATTGAGCATTCAACAACATCATTATCCGCTAAAAGTACCAAGTTGTGCACTGGTCTTAAAAACTCGTAATCACCTCTGCCCCAGCGCATTTGTTTACTAAAACTAATAGAGCCTAAAAATTCGCTGAAAATAGAGCACAAAAGCTCTTTTGCTGGCAATAGGGCTTGTTTTTTAAAAATACACACATAAGGTCCTTTTTTTGTATCTTCAAAAAAAATCTCATCCAAAATGGCATTATTTTTATCTAAAAAAGAAAGCAGTGCTTTTGTAGGTTCATTTTTATCGTCAAAACAAACGCTTTTTGGTGGACCTACGATTTTTTGCTTAACTTGTTTTGTAAACTCATTACAATCAAACTCGCAAGCTATGCGTCTTGGCGTATAGTAAACATTGACATCTGCATAATCGATATTGTGTTTATCTAAAATAGTTGTCAACAAATCGCTTCGCACATTCAATAGTTCTTTTGCAGGTAATTCTTCTGTTAATATCTCAAACAGTACTTTCATATTTGCTCTCCTGTATACGCCTTTGTAATACTAACAGCCAAATCTCTTACCCTTTTTATGTAGTGCGTGCGTTCTGATACGCTTATTGCACTCCGTGCATCAAGAAGATTAAAAACATGAGAGCACTTTATACAATAATCATAGGCAGGTCTTATAAGTTTTGCCTGTATACACCTGTTTGATTCGGCCTCAAACATATTAAATAAT
>JBFWJP010000152.1:0-4094 GCA_050253135.1 Desulfurella sp.
GTAATTTGTGACTTTTTGGTAAGAACAGTTTTATTAGCAGATGATTGCATAATTTCTTACCTCCTCTTAAGTATTACTTGTAGTATTATAATAATGTAGAAAGAAAAGTCAATGAGTTTATGTTTTATAAACGATACGATTGCAAATTTAACAAATAATGCTGTAACAACAGGATTATTTAACTACAGGTGGTAAAAAGGGGTAAAGACGGAGATATCAGTATTGTACAAGAACTTTGCAAGATTTCATTATGATATCTCGTTAGGTGTTTGAGCAATAGATATTGACAAAAAGAAAATTACATTCCAATTTTAGATTTGTAGCCCAACTTTTCGTAAAAATTTTTTACAAAATATATACAAAAAGAAACAAAATTTCAAAAAAATTATGCATTGATTTAGTGATAGATGTATTTTTTATATTTTTGTTTCTTTTTAGTAAAATTTACGTTGACTTGGTAAAAGGAGACACCTTATATGTTGTAGTTAGACTTTAAAAATCATCTCTCTAGTCTGCAGAAAAAAGCTATGCGTCCCCCTAGTAAGAAGTTTGGGTTTATCCAATAATCTGCACCCAATGCAAAGGTACTTATGTTGTAGTTAAACCCCATTATAGAGCCAGAATCAGCGTTTGCTTCAATTTTCCTTTTTTGAGCAGTTAAGGAATAAAAATTTTTAACCGCGCTTGACGCATATTGAGCAATTATGCTGTGCACGTAGGCAGTTGGATGCACACCATCCCAAAATAAATAATGTGTGTAATTAGGATCATTTGTATTCAGCATTGCTTCGCTTGTTGTGTTTACTATGCCGTAGACTTTTGGATTACTGATCACTTTGTTAAATAACATTTCAACATTTACAGTTATAATATTTAGACCTGTTTGATTATGAATGCTAGAGAGTGCTTGTTGCAAGTAAATGTTGTAGAGTTGAGTATATTCATCTGCTAAAGCTTGAGCCTGAGCTCCCCCTTGTATTGCAGAGGGCGTATCTTGTATTGGTGGCAGAGTTAAAACAACTATTTGTTTTGCTCCAAGCATAGACATTTCTGTTATGCCTTGAGCAACTTGAGACACTGCGGTTTGCACTGCATTACCAACTAATATACTCATAGCTTTACTTACATCACCTGTTTGCGCATAAACTGAATTTATTTGATTCAGCAGAGTAGAGGAAATTCCTGAATTGATAGCGTATGATGGGTTATTACTTGCAATTGATTGTTGAAGAGCTTTTGCTTGACTGGCCGTTACAAAAAAATTGTTTGCACCTATCCAAACACCAACTAAATCGCTTGATTTAAACCTGCCACTTTCTACTGCAAATTGTTGAATTTCAGTCAGAAAACTTGGTAACTGGGGAGTAGTAAACAATGGTGCAAAACTACTCCAAGCTGTATTTTCAAGGTTATTAAATATTCCAGGTAGCCCATTTAAACCTTCAGCACTCAATGGCCCAGTAAAAGCTCCACCTACAGCAAAATCATTTGATGGTTTAAAACTAAAATGAGATATTATAGGGAAATCCTCTGCCCAAACAGGACCATTTGAAAATCTATTGCCTACATATGGTGATGGTGGCAATGGATAATCGGTTAGTTTTGGCATATTCCCATTATCACTCAAACTGTCTCCAAAAACGTACCAGTTGCCAAAAGCTTGGGCAAACTTAACATCAGCTAATATTAGAAAAATAAATAAAAATGCTATTAACTTGGTTTTATTTTTAAACATTTTAGCTCTCCTCTTTTAAAACACATAAGTGACATTTAAGCTCTTTGTCAACTCAAAAATTTCTAACTTCTTATTGCCCATTTAGGTTTGCTTTTCTCTAGCTGTCTTATAAACACTCATAGGTGTTTTACAGTGCAATATTGTATAAATTTTATTAATATTAAGCAATCATAAAAACCACTTTTAATGACTTCTAAAATAGAATGTGAAAAACTCAAAGAATTTAAGCCTACGCTTAACTGGATTTTTAAGATATATTAATTTAGTTTAGAGCGCAGTATTTTCGCAGAATAATTACTAAACGAAATACAAAGCATAACAAAAACGATGTCTCAAATTTGTGTGATTTAAACTTTCACTAAAGCTTGACAAAAGGCATTAATTGCAATAAGTTAGTTTTAATATTACCAGCTTGCTTATAAAAAAGCTTTTTTTAGGAGGTTCTTATGACAAAGAATGAGTTTGTAAAGTTTCTTGGAAAAAAGATCAATATGCCTCAAGACAAAACAAAAGAATTTCTTAACGCTACCTTAGATGCAATCGTTGAAGTTTTGAAGTCTGGTGATAAAGTGCTGTTTACTGACTTTGGAAGCTTTTATGTATCACATAGAGTAAAAAGAAAAGGAAGAAACCCTCAAACAGGAAAAGACATAACTATCCCTGCATTTAAGCTTCCTGCATTTAGGACTGGCGCACCATTTAAAAATGCTCTAAATGAGCAACCAAAACCAAAGAAAGAAAACAAAGAGCAAAAAAAGCAAAAAGTAGTAGAAGAAGATGAAAACCTCAATAGATTCTATGAAAACCAAGATACAAACAAAACTAAAACAAACAAAACAAACAAGAAAAACAAGAAATAAACAAAAAACACTTTTTTATGGAGGTTTACTATGCCAGAATCAATTGGCAAGCAAGAGTTAACTAAACTGCTGTCTGAGAAAACAAAAAAGAGTCAAAAAGACTCATCAGAGTTTATTGAGGCTTTCATTGAAATTGTATCAGATAGTCTCTCTCAAGACAAAGAAGTAAACATAACTGGCTTTGGCAAGTTCTATGTATCAAACAGAACTGCAAGAGAAGGTATAAATCCTCAAACCAAAGAAAAGATTCAAATACCTGCCACTAAAGTGCCTTTGTTTAAAGCTGGCAAGGGGCTAAAGGATAAGGTTAAATAGAATGGTAGAAAAAAAATCTAAAATAACAAGTTATCTTAAGCAAAACATCAGTTTCTACATCTAATGCTATTCCAGGATACAAAACACTTTTAGATGTTTTGTATCCTGGAATATAAGTATTTAGTGTAAATAGGAATTAAAAAAGGTTGACTTTAGAAATGAGAATAAAATTTACTAAACATGCAAGTTTAAAGATAAAACAAAGGAATATCGAAGTTTCTGATATTGAAAAAGTCATTCAAGCACCTGATATTATCTTAAAGGATAAATTTGACAATGAGCTTGTTCATTTTGCTGGTAGGATTAATGATAAATTTTTAAGAGTCATAGTGAAATATAAAAATAATTCAGACGTTGTTGTGATTAGCGCTTTTTTTGATAGAAGATTAAAATAGGAGGTTGATTGATGCTAAAGCTTAGCTATGACAAAGAAGGTGATATTTTAGAGATTAAATTTTCAGATGAAGCCATTAAAGACTCAAGCTATAGTGATGAGAGTGGTATAATTGTAGACTATGACAGCAACAATGCTATTGTAGCAATAGAGGTTACTTCTTTTTCAAAACGTGTTGGTAAATCTAGTGAACCCGACATTATTGCTATTTAGTTTAACTTTTATCTAGGGTGTATAATATTCTTTGTGTAAACTTCCAAAATCTCTAAAATTAAATTTTATTTTTAGAGATTATAGATTTTATGTTAAGCAAAAAAACCACTTAAATTAGGATTTTTTTAGGCACCATCTGGTTTTTAAAAAAGCATTTTAAGTGAAATAATAAACTACTTCAAAAGAGCTGAATTGGGATTTAGGGTATAATTAATATAATTATGCTTTAAAAAAATTGGTCTAGTGTTTAGTACAACTTTAACTCAAGTAGTATACTATCCCTCAAAACAACACAGAATTGTGAAAGGATAAAATTTACAAAAATCTGTTAAAAATTTAAAATGTATTTATCTGCCTTTTAACACTCCAAACAATTTTCTCTTGACAGTGAACGATAGTTCAATTATAATTGTAGCATGTTTCAAGAATCTTTATTAAAAGAAAGAGTTTATAAGCTTAAGCTTTTTTACAATCAAACAGGTAGGATGCCTTCTTACTCAGAGATTTCAGATCTCTTGGGTTTTAGCTCAAAAAACGCAGCATTTAAATTCATTGAAAAGCTAATAAAGCTAAACTT
>JBFWJP010000153.1:0-4079 GCA_050253135.1 Desulfurella sp.
GCTTTTTTCTTTCTTAAAATTTAAGCAAAATAATTTAGAATACCAACTACCATATATAGTAATATTTGTTTTTGCTACATTAACACTAATTTTGCTTACAGAAGTTAAAGAGAACTACAAAGCGAAAATTCCAAAATTAAATTCATCAAGCCCACAAGAGCAAAGCGTTAATAAAAAGGAAAATTTTAACCTATTAAAACTAATTGGTTTAAATAGCATCAATGGTTTAGCAATTGGTCTTAAAGGTCCCCTAATTGCTTACTTTTTTGCTGTAAAATTTGGTGTGGGAGCAAAACACATTGGTTTTGTTTTAGCAATAACTTTTTTACTTAGTGCTGTGCTATCTTTTTATACTGGCAAGCTTTCTTTGCGCATTGGTATTGTAAAATCTGTTTTTATCCAAAGGCTTGTTGGCTTAATTTTCTTAATCTTACTCCCCCTTGCACCAACATATATTCTAGCATCAATATTTTATATATTTCACCAAATTTTTAACAGAAGCTCAGCTGGCGCAAGACAAGCGCTTACCGTAAGTTTAGTTAGAGACAAAAGAAGAGGTTTTGCAGTAAGCATTAATTCGGCATCTATGCAGTTTCCACGTTCTATTGGTCCTTATATTGCAGGTGTTTTTTTTGATGCAGACCTTTTTGCTTTACCTTTTTTTATGGCTGCTTTCTTGCAAGGACTGTATTTAATTTTTTACAAAAAATTTTTTAAAGATTTTAATTTTCCAACAGAATGAAGTGTTGCTTGACTTTAGTAAATTTTGTATGTTATCATAGGTAATTGTGTTTATATCTATTATACTTCTATTGCTGAGTATTTTTCTTATAGTCATTGCAAGCGAAGCATTTACCAATTCTTTAGAATACATTGGCTCTAAATTAAAACTCTCCCAAGCGGTTATTGGATCAATTTTAGCCGCTGTAGGTACTGCCTTACCAGAAACTATACTGCCTATTATAGCAATCTTATTTTTAAAACATTCAGCACACGAAATTGGCATAGGTGCTATACTCGGTGCACCTTTTATGCTTTCAACACTAGGTTTTTTGATGATTGGTACAGGCGCTGTAATAAGATATTTTTTTAAAAAAGGCACTTTTAACATTAACATAGAGAAAAAAACTACAAAGAGGGATTTAATATTCTTTTTGATATCTTATACGCTTGCAATTTTCACAACCCAATTAATTGCTCTAAAACATTTAATGGCTTTAGTAATTATACTGATTTATATATTTTACATGTACTTAACATTTAAAGGCAGAAGTTCACAGTTAGAATTTAAAGAAAAGTTATCATTTTCGAAATATTTAAAACTAAAAGAAAATTTACCTGTAGCATTTTCTCAATTATTTTTATCTTTGGTTGTTATTGTTTTTGGAGCTTACGCATTTGTAGACCAATTAAGTACCTTAAGCCAGCGTTTCGGGTTTAATCCATTGATATTTTCACTACTTATTTCCCCTATTGCAACGGAGTTGCCTGAAAAAATTAACTCTCTAAACTGGACACTTAAAAATAAAGATATCTTAGCTTTTGGCAATATAAGCGGTGCAATGGTTTTTCAATCAACCTTTCCAGTTAGTATAGGTATACTTTTAACCGAGTGGACAGTAACACAAAATGCCCTTCTTAGCGCCTATATTGCATTATTCAATATAGCATTAATGCTTTTTTGGGTATTTTTTTTTAAAAAATTAAACGCATTTATATTTAGCGTCAATTTATTTACCTACATTTATTATTTGATTAAAGTTATATAGTTTTTACGATTAACATCTTAAACTATAGGTTAATTTTCTTTCAAATTTTCAATAAACTTATAAAAATAGCATTTATTTTTAAATTATTTTAACTGCAAATAATTGACTTATTAAAAACAAAAAATTATAATAGGAGGTAGTTTAATTAAAGGGGGTTTTTATGAAAAGTACGCTGTTTAAAACAGTCTTGTTTGTATTAGCAGCTGTGTTTACTTTTGGGTTTAGCGCAAGCAAATCATTTGCAGCGCAAAGCACCATTAAAGTTGGTGTCGTTTATTCTATGACTGGACCAGTTGCTTCTTTTGGACAAAGCGCCTGGGATGGCTTGCAGGTAGCTAAAGAAATTATGCCTAAAGCTCTTGGTAAAAAAATTGATCTCATACTGGTAGATGATCAGGGCGATAAGGTTCAAGCAGCAAATGCAGTAAACAAACTCGTCTACGACAACAAAGTTGATGCAATTATTGGTCCTCTAATTTCTGGTAATGTTATGTCTGCTACACCCATTGTGGAAAAAGCCAAAATTCCGCTAATTACACCCACTGGTACAAACCCATTGCTAACTCAAGGCAAGAATTTTATTTCAAGAGCGTGTTTTATTGACCCATTTCAAGGCAAAGTTGCAGCCATTTATGCTGTAAAAAATTTACACGCAAAAACTGCGGCAATTGTTATAGATTCAGCACAAGACTACTCTGTTGGGCTTGCAAAGTTTTTTGAAGAAAATTTCAAAAAATTGGGCGGTAAAATTGTAGCTAAAACATTTATACAAACTGGAGAAAGCAATTTTTCTGCTCAGATAGCTGCCATTAAGCCTGCAAACCCGCAAATTATCTATATGCCATGCTATTATCAAGAAATAGCTCTTTTTGCAAGACAAGCAAGGGAATTTGGCTTAAAACAAACAATATTGGCTGGTGATGGAGCAGCAGAAGCTGCATTAATAAAAGTTGGCGGTCCTGCAGTAAATGGTCTAACGTTTACAACAGGCTTTGCTCCAGAAGCTATAAAAACAGCATTGGGTAAAAAATTCGAACAAGCCTATATGGCAAAATACAAAAAATTACCCGACAACTTTGCTGCTTTATCAGCAGATGCGTATTTTATGCTAGTTAATGCTATAGATAGAGCAAAATCAGATAACCCAGTTAAAATTAATACAGCACTTAGAGAAACCAAAAACTTCCAGGGTATAACTGGTAACATCACACTTGTTAATGGCGATGCGATAAAACCAGCTGTTATTGAGAAAGTTGAAAATGGCAAATTTGTATATGTTACAACAATCAACCCTTAAATTTAAAAGCTATTTTTGGGGCAGCGCCTGCTGCTCCTTTTATAAAATCAAAAACTATATATTCTCTAAAAGGATGACTAAATAAATGTTAACAACCATTTTCCAACAATTAATAAATGGAATTTCTGCAGGCAGCTTGTATGCCCTTGTTGCTATTGGTTATACAATGGTGTATGGCGTTTTAAGAATGATAAACTTTGCCCACGGTGATATTTTAATGGTAGGAGCATATTTGGCTTTTTTTGGAATTAGCGCATTTATGCTACCATGGTGGGTTTCTTTCACCACTGCGATCATACTAACAGGCTTTGTTGGTGTTTTAGTTGAACGATTAGCTTATAGACCAATCCGTAACGCAAGCCGTGTTTCTTTGTTAATTACGGCTGTTGGCGTATCTTTTTTTCTTGAGAACCTCTTTCTAGTGCTATTTGGCGGTGTACCAAAAGCTTTCCCAATAGCGCCAATTTTTCAAGGCGTTCTAAATTTTAATCAAATATACTTGCCCGTCGTAAGTATTTATACACCTATCGTTGCACTTGCACTTTTGTACATGTTGCTCTATATTTTACATCATACAAAGTATGGTATGGCAATGCGATCGATAGCTTTAGACATAGATACTACAAGTCTTATGGGCATAAATGTCGATATCGTTATCTCCTTGGTTTTTTTTATAGGCTCTTCCTTAGCAGCGGTAGGTGGTATCTTGTGGTCTACACAGTATCCTTCAATAAACCCTCTAATGGGTATTATGCCTGGTTTAAAAGCTTTTGCAGCCGCAGTGTTAGGTGGTATTGGTGATGTAGCTGGTGCTGCAATTGGTGGACTTGTGCTTGGCATCTCAGAAGTATTAATCGTTGCCTTTTTTCCTAGTTTAGCTGGCTACAAAGACGCTTTTGCCTTTTTGCTATTAATACTCGTGCTTTTATTCAAACCAACAGGTATTATGGGGAAAGAACTAGAAAGGAAGAGATTTTAATATGAAAAGAAATACAATTTTGACAATTTTAAGT
>JBFWJP010000154.1:0-4075 GCA_050253135.1 Desulfurella sp.
TTTTGGTGTCCAGTTTAAATCGTATTCGGTGTCCAATTAAAACGTAATACACAATTAACCGAAGTTTTAAAAGAAAACACCACTAATTATTGGGTAAAACTATTTGAGAAATATGATATACCTTGTGGCGAAATTTTAAATCTAAAGGAAGTCTTTAATTTAGAGCATACTAAACAGCGCAATATGATAATTAAATTAAAAGCTGATTATATAAAAGAAGATGTAAAAATAATAAATATCGCGCCAAAATTTTCTAATATTGAAAATTTTGGCACAACTCCTCCACCAAAGCTCGGTGAACATTCAGAGTCAGTTTTATCTACTTTCTAAATTGTAATATCATTCTATTTCTTCCAAATTTTTTCCTGTAGTTTTTGGCCCTAAAATCCAAAGATCCGCAACTAATATCAATATAAAAATCCACAAAACTAAAAATGCGCCACCTATTCCATAATTCTTGTAAACATAAGTTCCTATAAGAGTAGGTAATATGGCTGTGCTAAATCTACTTATAGCATAAGAAGAACCTGTTGCAGTAGCTCTTAAATATGTTGGGAATATCTCAGCATTATACTGATGATAAAAATTAGACATATTCCAAAGAGAAAATGTTGTTAAAAACCCCATCAGTAATGCTAAATAGATGCTGCTTGAAAAAGCAAAAATAAGCCCAAATATGCCAGTAAACAATATCGATGCGATTAAACCCCACTTTCTTTCTACTTTATCTATAATAAAAACATTAAATATGCTCCCAAGTAGAAAACCCGTATATATAACAAAAGTAAAAGCGAATATTTTATTTAGATTAATACCCCTATGAGCCAAAAATAAAGGAACTAAACCAGTAAAACCATAAAATAAAGCAGATTGAAAAAACATAAATATAAACATCATGTAGGTTTTACTTTTTACTTCTTTAGAAAATAAATCTGAATATTTGGATTGTGTTTTATTTGCTGGTTTTGAAGGCAAAGGAGCGGGTAATTCAGATAAACCATGTTCTTTCATAACGCTTTCTTCAATTTTGTCTAGAATTTTAGAAGCTTTTTCATATTCTCCTTTAGTTTCAAGCCATCTTGGGGATTCTATCATTTTAAATCTAACTACCCAAACTACCAAACCGCCTACGCCTGCAAAAACAAGGAATATTCTCCAAGCATCATTTGGTATATATTTCTGAGCGATAGTAGCAATTAAGGCTCCTATTGGAGCAGCTGTAACAACTAGTGTATAAGCCAACGCCAGACGTTTGCCTCGAGTTTTTTTTGGCATTATTTCGCTGATAAAAGTATCCATTAAAACACCCTCTGCGCCAATACCCATGCCTGAGATGAATATAAGAAGTTCTATTATTTGTAAATTATTTAAAAACGCTGCTATAATGAGGGGTATTCCAAAAATTAACAAGTTAAAAAAATACATGGTCCTTCTTCCATAAAGATCGGCTAATCTCCCAAGAATAAGAGCACCAAAAAGCATTCCAAAAAAAGTATACGAAAATAAAATTATTGGACCTTTGCCAGGTGGGTATCCAAAATGTATTCCAAGAAGAGCAACAATAATACCAACATTTAATAATATAACAGTGTCAAACCATTCTCCTGCTGTCACCATCCACAAAAAATTCCAATGAAATCTACTAAGAGGTAACCTTTCAAGCCTTTCAGATGCATTTCCTAATTTGCTCTGATTTTCCATCTTAACCCTCCCAAAAAATGAGTAAATTATAAATCATATAAATCGGTATTATGGGTTTCTTTTGAAAACAATGCGGAAGATAAAATCATTAATTCTCCTATAATTATAAAAACACCCCATAATATAAAAAAAGAAGACGAAGATATTTTTATTATTAGTAACAACAGTGCTAAACTCCACTGACCTAAAATGAAGCCGCCATTAAAAGACGCTCCAACACCAGTATTCCTTACAATAGTTGAAAATTTTTCTGATAAAAAGGAGGGCACTACTCCGAATATGCCTGTTGTTATAAAAGCTAGAATACTACTAAATAAAACTATTTCATAAAAATTCAATGTGTGTGTGATTAAATATGTTAACCCTACTGAAAATACAATAGCTGTTATAGAATAAATTATTATTGTGTTTTTTCTTCCTATTTTATCACTAATATAACCTGATAAAATATAACCCACAAGAGATGATAAAATTGCTACTATTACAACATATAGAAATTTTGGAAATAAAACAAATTTATGAAATGATAAAATAGTTGGGTAGAAACCAAGGGTAAGGCCATATACCCAAGCTATACCAGTCATGACAAGAATACCTGTTAATAAACCACTTAATTCCCGTTTTCTCATAAATATCTCTTTCAATGGTTTATGAATTTTTTTATTTTGAGATGTTTTTTCCCATAAAGCAGATTCTGGCATTCTATATCTTACAATAAGACCTAATAATGCAGTAACAGACCCTACCCAAAACATCCATCTCCAACCATACTCTAAAAAATTTTTTCCCAAAAGATAATGCAATAATAAAAATATAACTGCCGCAAATGTATATCCTATGGGAAATCCAGCTTGCAAAGCTGCTCCCCAAATGCCCTTTTTTTGTTTATCAACTGATTCTTGTATTATAACAGCACTACTACCATACTCTCCTCCGGCAAAAAATCCTGTTATGATTCTAAAAACTATAAGTAATAAAGGGGCAAAAATTCCTATCTTTGAGTAGTTTGGCAAAAATCCAGTAAAAAAAACAGACATTCCTAATCCCACAAGTGTTACAATCATTGTTTTTTTTCTTCCTATTTTATCGCCTAATGCACCGAAGAAAACCCCGCCTATAGGCCTAAAGACAAAAGTTGTTGTAGCAATACTCCATGTTCCAACTATAGCAAGAGTGGAATTAAGTGAAAAGAATTGAGATGCTAATACTGGTATTAATAAAAACATAGCACTTATATTAAACGAATCCAAAACCCAACCAGCTAATGCACCAAAATAAATCGTAATTACTCCTACCTTTTTTGATTCCATGTTATCTCCCTATATGTAATATATTCCAATTTGCAAAACAAAATTTCATTAATTAAGTATTATACTAATTTTGTATTATATTTCAAGTAAATTATTAAATATATATTTCGATAACTAAATACTATTTGTATACAAATAACTTATAACCTGGTTAAATTTTTCCACCTCAAGTTCATATCGGGTAAGATCATAAAATAAAATTTTTCAGAAGATTAGACATATAAAAATCTTGATTTAGGTACGTGCCAGTAAAATGCCTTATATTGCAGATTATAATCCTGTCAAGTCTTTTTTACATTTAAATTGCGCATAATTTTATAACATAATTTTGCCCATAATGTATTGTTTGGTTTACAGCGCAGTATCTTCGTAGAATAAATATAAATTGAAACATTAAATTCGAAATAGAGGCTTTTAGGAAATACTGGTAAAAAAGCACAAAACGAATACGCTTGGGCTAAAAACAGAAATGACCAGTTTGTAATTTAAACAAGTAAGAGCATTATGCTCCTACTTGAAGAATTAATGGAGGTATGCTCATTATTTTAAAATATAAGCCGCCTTTTAAAATTAATCAAACTAATTTTACTTTCATTTTACATTAAAGGATTTAATCTCTTTCTAGGTTTCCAATAGGAGGTGTTACTTTATGTTTAAGAAACTTTTAGCTTCTTTAGTGGTAATGGGTCTTATAACTTCTCCTGCACTTGCAGCAACAAAAAAGGTTGAAAAACCAAAAGTAGAAAAGAAAGTTGTTAAGAAAGCACCAGTTAAAAAGGCAGCAGCTAAGAAAGCTCCTGTAAAGAAAGCTGTAAAGAAATAACTCAAGGAGAATTATTTTTATGCCAAAAGAAAAACCAAAGCCAAAACCAAAAGGCAAATAATCCTAAACTTCTGGCAGCTAGTATGAATCTATCTGCCCTTTCTAAACATTTTGTTAAGGTCAAAGCTATATCATAATTGAAATAAAAGATTCAAGGTCATTAAGTCTACAATAAATTCTTTATATATAGGTAGCGTTCAGATTCTCCAATCTAAAGTGTAAAATACTTTACAGTAAACGC
>JBFWJP010000155.1:0-2056 GCA_050253135.1 Desulfurella sp.
AATGCAATCATATGCTATGATACAAAACAAAACATTCAAAAAATTGAAAATATAGTGAAAGCTATCGATGTAAAAAAGCGTGAAGTTGAAATTAGTGCAAAAATTGTTATTGTTAACAAGAAATACGAGAGGGATTTAGGTATTCAGTGGGGTGGAAACTATGCTCAAAAAGTTTTTGGTCAAAATTCTTATATGGCAATAGGCGGAGCTACACTTCCATTAGCCGTTAATGCACCAAGCACAGCATCAAGCGGAGGCATAAACACAAGTGGTTTTGCTGTTAACAATGCATTTGCAAACAGCAATTATGTTGTTAATACACCTGCTGCAAATCAATTCGGTAACCTCTCTTTAATGGTTGGAAATGTGATGGCAAACTACAATTTAGATTTAAAACTATCACTTGCTGAGATCAATAACTACTCAAAAACTCTATCTTCTCCAAAGATTATAACTTTAGATAACCAGGAAGCCACAGTAGAAAGTGGTCAGGAAATTCCATACACTACAATTACAACTACGGGTACGCAAAGCACAAGCTTTAAAGATGCAGTTTTATCTCTAAAGGTTACACCGCATATTACAAACAACGGTGATATCATTATGAAGCTTGATATTAAAAAAGATTCTCCTAGTGGAACAGCTCCAAATGGTGAGATAATAATTAATAAAAACACTGTGACTTCTACTGTCATTGTAAAAAATGGACAAACCATTGCAATAGGCGGTGTATATACTACTACTACATCTAAAAGCGAAAATGGCATACCATTTTTAAAGAGTATACCTTTGCTTGGATGGTTGTTTAAATCGCAGCAAATTACAAAACCAGAAAGTGAGCTTTATATCTTTATAACGCCAAAAATACTATGAGTCAGATATTAAATAGAAAGGCGCGTCATGATTATGAAATCTTAGAAACTTTTGAGGTTGGTATCGCACTTTTGGGCAGTGAAGTAAAGTCTATCAAAATGGGCAATGCTAACTTAAAAGATTCTTATGCAGATATAGAAAATGGTGAGGTATGGTTGTATAATTTTCATATAAGTCCTTATAAATTTGCCAGTGAAAAATTTAACCATGTGCCACTAAGGCCAAAAAAATTACTTTTACACAAAAGAGAAATTGCTAAATTAATAGGTAAAACAAAAGAAAAAGGTTTTACTTTAATTCCCACAAAAGTTTACACAAAAAACGGTCTTATTAAAGTTGAGCTGGCCTTAGCAAAAGGCAAAAAGCTCTATGATAAAAGGCGGACTTTAAAAGAAAGAGAGTTGAACCTTGAAAAAGAGAGGGCTTTTAAGGAGTTATAATTACAAAATACAAACTTGATAAAAATTTATAAAAGTATAAAATAACAACCGAGTATTGGAAAAGGAGGTTTTATGTCTAAAGTATTACCATTTGACTTAAAAAAATCAGCTGTAAAAGGTATAGCTGTTGTATTTTGCCTTGTTACATTAAGCAGCTGTTCGACAATGACACCAACACAGCAGCGAGTTTTAAGTGGTGCAGGCATTGGTGCGGTAGGTGGTGCAGTAGTGGGTGGTTTAACTGCTGGAAGTCCAGCAGCAGGTGCTGCAGTTGGAGCAGCAGTTGGAGCTGGGCTTGGTGCAGCAGCTGGCGCATTAACAAAATAAATCTATGTTTAGAAAGAATAAATAGGGCAAAATTTAATTGACAAAAAAATATAAAATATTAAAATATGCACAGGTTACTTGGAAAGATTAATCGAGATTGTCTAAAAATAGGTTGAAGCGTTTGTTTTTTCGCGTGTAAGGAGGTTTTATGAGGATTGGCTCAGATGTAGCAGGAAAGCCTTTAGTGGATGGCTGGACTATTTTGTTTTTTGTAATGGCAGCTATAGGCTTGTATGGGATGGCACACGTATTTTTTTATGGTCAGGAGCCTAGTTACGGCGTTACAAGGTATGTTTCATGGGGTTTGTTGATTATTGGCTACTCATTTTTGGTTGGTATTACTACTGGTTTATCTTTGCTAGTTATTATGTGTCATTTGTTTGGTTTAAAACATGTGCAATTAATGGAGCGAAAAT
>JBFWJP010000155.1:2156-4014 GCA_050253135.1 Desulfurella sp.
TATGTTTCATGGGGTTTGTTGATTATTGGCTACTCATTTTTGGTTGGTATTACTACTGGTTTATCTTTGCTAGTTATTATGTGTCATTTGTTTGGTTTAAAACATGTGCAATTAATGGAGCGAAAATTAATTTTACTTGCTCTAACAGCACTCTTAGGTGGATTTTATGTAATCTTTTGGGATTTAGGTGGGCCTTTTAAATTACAGATTATGCGATTTGTAATTAACTTTTTTCCGCCTCATATAGAAAGTGCTATTTGGTGGATGTCAACGCTTTATGCTTTAGAGCTTCCTATAATCATCATTGAAATTTATCTTATTTTTACAAAAAATCATAAATGGTTGCTTCCAATTGCAATTGTAAGCTTTTTAGTAGGAATCAGCGCATACAGCAATATGGGTTTTGTCTTTGCAGCAAATGTTTCAAGGCCGTTTTGGTTTGGTGCATATATTCCAATCTTTTTTATACTTTCCGCTTTAGGTTTAGGCGCTGGTTTTGGGCTTATTTTGTGTTATTTTACAAAAAAATTGGTACCATCCTTGCAAGAAAAATTATCCAGTGTATCAAGCATACTAGAGCGAACATTATTCTTTGTTGTTTTGGCAATGATGTTTTTTACTGGATGGAGATTTGGAACAGCCCTTTATTCTTACCAGCCAGAAGTAGCTGGTGCAGCTATGGCTTTACTGTGGGGTAAATTATCATTTAATTTCTGGTTCTTTCAGATACTTTTAGGTTTGATTGCGCCATTTTTTATGCTTATCAAAAAACCATCAAATGTTGGAGCATTTATTGCTGCTATACTGGTTATAATTGGTATATTTTTTGAAAGGTACAATACAATTGTAGCAGGCCAGCTTGTGCCAGTAAATAGCGTGTATTACGATAAAATTTTCTATGTAAACTACACTCCATCCTTATCAGAAATTAGTCTTTTTATAAGTGCACTTGGTGTTGCGGGACTGCTTTACTTAATTGGCGATAGGATACTAAACAAAAAATTTGCTCAAGAAGCAGCAGAAACTGAAGAATCATCCCATTAAAAATAGAAAGTGGCTATTTTTTAGTAGCCACTTTTTTTACCTTAAACGTAGCATCTAAGTAAATTAATAGCAAAGATAGCGCGATTAAAACTATACCGCAAATTTCAAAGACATCAGGTTTTTCGCCTAGCTGAAACCATGACTCCAATATTGTTAGAATTGGCACGGCAAGAGAGCTAAGGCTAGCAATATTTACTTTCATTTTTTCTAATACATATAACCATAAAAACCACCCTAATGCGGTAGCAATAATACCAGCATATAAAACCGCAAATATTAGATAAGGAGAAAAGATAGTTTCTTTTTGCTGTGGTATAAATAGATAGCATATTAAAATGCCTATAAGACCAAAGAGCATTTGGTAAGAATTAAGGCTTAATATACTCATCTTTTGTTTATTAAGTATAATCTTTGCAATAGTAATACTAATCGCCCAAGAAATGGCACTTAATAGTGCAAAAAAATCGCTCAAAAAATTACTGTAGAGTCTCCATGGTTCTATAATAAATACAAGGCCCAAAAAAGAGCCGATAATAGCAAATTTTTGTGCCCTACTAACTGTTTCTTTTAAGATAATATTTGCAAAAATTATAGACCAAAATGGCATTGTGTATATAAGCAGTGAAACTTTTCCAGCACCCCCCGAAACCAAAGATAGATTGGCAAAAATAAAAAAGAGCGTTGTTTGCGTTAAACCAAGCAGTACAACAAGAAAGGGTTCTTTTAGTTTGTGGATTTTTTTTATTGATACTATGAATAAAAATATTGCCAGGGTCCCTATAATGGTCCTTAAAAGAGAAAAGGTAATAGGATT
>JBFWJP010000156.1:0-3976 GCA_050253135.1 Desulfurella sp.
AACCCTTTACTCCCGAAGTGTTAAAAGAAAAAATAGAGATTGTAATGGGCTTAAAATAAAAAAAGGATTAAAAATGCAAAATTTCTTTAATTTTACGCTTTTTGAGCTTGAAGGGTATATGTTAGAATTAGGATTGGATAAATACAGAGCTAGACAGCTATTTAATTTTATATATGCTAAGGGTTTTGATGAATTTTTAGATATTAGTGTTTTAAAGAAAACAGACAGAAACATGTTAAGTGAAAAATTATTTATTCCCAAACTTGAGTCTAGTCTAATAAAAGATACTGATGGCACAACTAAGTTTTTATTTAAATTATTAGATGGTCAGGCTGTAGAATCAGTTCTAATACCAATGAAAGAAGGGAAAAATACCATTTGTGTTTCAACTCAAGTTGGTTGCAAAATGAATTGCAAATTTTGTGCCACAGCAAAGTTAGGTTTTATTAGAAATCTACAACCATGGGAAATTGTTTATCAAGTAAGATACATTTATAATCAAATTAAAAAAGAAACCTACAAGACCCCTAATATCGTATTTATGGGAATGGGTGAGCCACTTGATAACTATGAAAATGTAATAAAAGCTGTTTTGATAATAAATAATGAGTACGGTTTAAGCATTTCACGCAGAAGAATTACTGTATCTACTTGTGGAATTGTGCCAAAAATTGAAGAACTTAAAAAAGATTTAGCGTATATTAATTTGGCTGTTTCTTTAAATGCGGCTGATAATTTAAAAAGAAGCTATTTGATGCCAATTAACAACTCTTATCCAATTGAAGAGTTGATAAATTCTGCAAAAGATTTCCCTCTGCCTGAGCGAAAAAGGCTAACATTTGAGTACATAATGATTAAAGGGTTTAATGATACACAAGAAGACATAAAGAATCTAATTAAATTGCTAAAGCCCATTAAATGCAAGCTTAATTTAATACCTTTAAACAAACATTTATACAGCGAAAATCTTTACCCAAGCAATATCCAAACTATAGAGAATTTTGCCAAACAACTAAGGGATAAAAACATGTTTGTTACAGTAAGAAAATCTAAAGGTGAGTCAATTAATGCGGCTTGTGGTATGCTTGTAGCTACAATGCGCTAGCGCTATTGATATAGCATCTGATACATCCAATGGCAACTTATCTAATTTTGTATTAAATATTTTCTCAACGATAAATTTTAGTTGAGCTTTTGAAGCAGCGCCATACCCAGATATTGCCTGTTTTATTTCTCTTGTAGAATAATGAACAACATTAATATGGGCATTTTTTACAGCTGCCAAAATAGAGCCTTTTATCTCGCTGAGCTTTAAAGATGACTTTATGTTTACAGAATAAAATACATCTTCTATAGCAACTTCGCTTATATCGTAGTTTTCTATAACTTCTTGCGTTTTTGCAAAGACTGCATGTATTTTATCATCAAAATTTTTTATATTTTGCAATCTTACAAAATCGTAATAGAATGTTTTATTTAAGCAGTCTACAATCCCAAAAGCAGTAGTTTTACTACCCGGATCTATTCCCAGTATAATCAAATTTTTCATGAGATGGTAAAACCCTTCGTGCACCTACGAACCTATTTAAAAAATAACCATCCAGTGGAGATATTACAACACCTGTATTTTGATTTAGTGCTGAGATAAACTTATTATCACCAATATATATGCCTACATGGGATGGATAAGTCCCAGCATAGGTTTGAAAGAATAGCAAATCGCCAGGCTTAATATCTGCAAGCGGCACGGGTTTACCTACGTTGAATTGCTCAGAACTTGTGCGAGGCAATTCTATGTGAAATTTTGCAAATATATCTTGCACAAAACCTGAGCAGTCTACACCTGTCGATAGGTTTGTACCCCCCCACTGGTAAGGTGCGCCAATAAATAATTTAGCGTATTTAACTAATCGTTCATTTAGTGTATTTTCTTTATTTACAAGGGAATATTCGCCAGTTGAGAAGTTATTTTTAGCATTTGCTAAGTTCGTGTTATTTTTAGGTACAAGTAGAGTTTCACCTATATTAATTTCATTGTTTGGTAGATTGTTTAAAGATACAATATCGTCTACGCTTGTATCAAATTTTTTAGCTATTGTATAAAGTGTATCTCCTTTTTTAACGATATAGTGATCCAAGTATAATGAGTAATCTTTATTTTCATCGTAATTATTTGTTACAATTTGATTCTCGCTTGAGTTTTGAGCAGTTTGATTTTGTGCTTGATCGTTGACAGTTTTATTTAAAACTGATGGTTGTTTATTTGTCCCTATAATTTTTGGTGGAACCAAAAGTATTTGGCCAACAGAAAGGTTATTGCTTGATAGAGAGTTTATTTTTCTTAAGGTAGAAATTTTAGTAGAAAAAGCTTTTGCTATAGAATAAAGCGTATCACCAACACCTACGGTGTATTTTATGTAGTTGTTATCTTGCTCATTTGTAGTTACAGCTAAATTAGTGTTTTGAGATACAGGTTCACTTTGTTTTGGTTCTTTTAAAACTATTTTTTCACCAATTTGCAAATTTGACCAATCAACATTAGGGTTAAATTTTTTTATGTTATCCATGCTAATGCCAGTTTTTTCTGATATACCAATTAGTGTATCTTTGGGTTCAACAGTATATGTGTCTGTGTTTGAAGGTATTTGCTTTTGCACTATTTTTTGCTGGGTAGTTATTCTAGTAGGCACAATAATTCTATCGCCAATATTAATATTGGACAAATTTAATTGAGGGTTTAGTTTAGCAAGTTCTGATAAAGGAATATTATATTCATCAGCTATTTTAGAGGCTGTATCGCCACTTTTTACAATATATATATTGCTTACTTGAGTATTTGGGGTTATTTTTGCGTTGTTTGGCAAAATAAGCCTATCACCTATGTTTAAGCTTGCAAGATCAATGTTTGGGTTAAGCTTTTTTAGTTGCTCTAAGCTACAACCTAGTTTTATTGCTATATTATAGGCACTATCACCTTTTTCAACAACATATACCTTTGCTTGGGATAAACCTGATGTATTGTACCCTGCAGCACTTGAAGTTTTTTCTGAAGGAAGTAGTATTTTTTGGCCAATGCCTAAATCCGAACTTGTTACGTTGGGATTTGCCTGTTTTAATTTCTCAAGAGGTATGCCTAATTTTTGAGCGATACTTGTCAGTGTGTCACCTTTTTTGACTATATAAACACTCGCGTGCGCACTTGTTGCCAGTGTTAATACCAAGAAGGCAGATAGTATAGTTTTTTTCATAATAGCCCCCTTTTAAGAGATTAACCTACACTTTATATACCAAAATTTCAAATTTTTGTAAAGTAAAAAATAAAATAATAAAGTTATATATATAATATCAAAATTATTGAAATCAAAATGTAATTATAATAATCTATGTATAGTTATCCCATCACCTTATTTTGATCCTACAGCCACATTGACAGCTGTTGAAAAAGAAAAATGCACTGCTTTGCATGGAGTGCCTACGATGTTTATAGCAGAGTTAGAACATCCCGAGTTTAGTAAGTTTGATTTAACATCTCTAAGGACTGGTATAATGGCTGGCTCTCCTTGTCCAATTGAAGTAATGAAACGTGTAAATAATCAAATGCATATGAGTGAGATAACTATTGCCTACGGTCAAACAGAAAGCAGTCCAGTAATTACACAAACGACGCCAGATGATTCGTTTGAATACATAGTAGAAACCGTTGGAAAACCACTACCGTTTTTAGAGGTTAAAATTATTGATCCGCAAACGGGTAAAATTGTTGAAGCAGGAGAGCAAGGATTGCTTTGTACAAGAGGCTACTCAGTTATGCGCGGCTATTATAATAATATTGAAGCCACTCAAGCTGCTATTGACGAAGCCAAATGGCTTCATACTGGTGACTTGGCTATAATGACAGAAGATGGTTACTTTAAATTTACAGGACGCATAAAAGATATGATAATAAGGGGCGGTGAAAATATCTATCCAAGAGAAA
>JBFWJP010000157.1:0-3970 GCA_050253135.1 Desulfurella sp.
CTATTAAATGGTGAGGTGTTACATCAAAAGCAAAATAAAGCGCTTTTGCACCTTTTGGTGCTAACTCGATACCATTACATTGCAATATCTCGCTACTATCTCTAATTTCTATTTCAAGATCATTTAAATCGTTAAGACTTCTATCAATCGTTGATTCTGGCGCTGCAACAAAAAAATTTACGTTATGGGCTCTTGCAATGTTTGCTAGACAATATGTGCCTATTTTGTTAGCTACATCACCATTTTTTGCAATCCTGTCAGCACCTACTATTACACAATCAACTAATTTTTTTTGCATCAAAATACCGCACGCATTATCCGTTACAATTTTATAATCAATTTTTTCGTTAGATAATTCAAAAGCTGTTATCCGAGAACCTTGAAAGTAAGGTCTAGTCTCATCAACATAAACTTCCTTTACAAGATTTTTGGTTGCTAAAAATTTTATAATCCCAAGCGCCGTGCCAATACCACCAGTTGCAAAACTACCCGTATTGCAATGTGTCAATATTCGCATAGGTCTATCAAACAACGAAAGAGCATTTTGTGCCATTTGATTGTCTGCTTTCTTTTGGTTTTCGTATATAGAAAATGCGTTTGCCCTAACCTTTTTAATTATTTTTTCAATGGGTAAAAATGCATTTTGTTTAACAACTTCTATTTGGCTATCTAGAGCCCATTTTAAATTTATAGCCGTTGGCCTTGTTGAAAGGAGATTTAAGTAAGCAACCCTTGACAATTCATTGAGTTGTTCGAAATCTTCAGCCTCCTTTATACCCATATAGTAACCAAAAGCCGATATAATACCAATTAATGGCGCTCCCCTAACTGCCATATCTTTTATAGCATTACATACATCACTTAAATTGTTTAACTTAATTTCTTTTATGCTTGGCAAAAACCTTTGGTCTATAATAAAAAATTCATCATTATCATTAAATATAAATGGTCTATAGCCACCCATTTTCTCTATACCACCTTATAGTTTTGTACATACCATTAAATAAATTATGTTTTACTTTAAAACTAAAGTCTTGCATAAACTCATTATTATTACAAACCCACAGATGTGCATTAATTTCGTTAATTTTGTCAAAAAAAATACCGCTTTTTTTGAAGCCAAAAAAAATTGATTCCAAAATTATATCTGGTAGTGTAACGGTTTTTATGCTTTGTGCTAAATGATAACCAATAATGTCTGCAATTTCAAAAAAATCATAACAGGCGTCTTCACATATTGTGTATACCTTTTGTCCACTAAATTGACAATTAAGCACTGCATCAATAACATCAATTAAATCCTCAACATATATAAAGCTTAATTTCATATGCTTAAGAGCAAAAAAAATCCCGGTTCTTTTTGCTAATTTAATCAATTTATACACTTCTTGCTCATGTGGTCCATAAATCACAGGTGGTCTTAAAATTATTAAGTTATATATGTGTGAGTTTTTAAGCAACTCTAACTCACCGAGTCTTTTTGTATAGCCATAGTAAGAAACTGGCTCGTTTTTTTCTAACGGTCCTTTGGCAGCAAGCGAGCTTACATATATTATTTTTTTAATATTGTGCCTTGCTGCTAGAATGCTTAAATTTCTAGCACCTAAAACATTTGTTGTATAAAAAGCTTTTTTTGATCCTCTGATCAAACCTGCTATATGTATTACTGTATCTATATTAACAATTGCTCTTTCTAAATCTTCTATATTGGCTATATCCCCTTCAAAATAATTTATACCTTCTATTTTTCTTCGCGAAAAACCACATAGATAATATTTAGGAGATAGCCTGTTAATTAAGTTTTTTCCTACAAAGCCACTTGCACCTGTAACTAAGATTTTCATTTAACCCAGTAAACCCTTGCTACTTTGTCATTTTCTTTGTATTTGATCTCTAAATCACCCTTAAAAGCTCTTAAAATAGCTTTGCCAATAGCCACAGCTAAGTGTTCAAAAGTAGTATAAACATTCATTTCACTATCATTTACTTCTTCAATTTTTCCTATCCTTCTTAGGGGGTTAACATTTTCGCTTTCTTTTTCTTTATTTTTCATCAAATTTATTATTTCATCCTTTTTTGACTTAAGTATATCGCTCTTTAAGTTCAAAATGCCACCATAGTAATTATCCTGAATTCTTCTGCACGCTGGGCATATATCTTCAAAATACTCGCCTTTTGGCTTTTGAGTTTTTTTCCATATACCATCGATAAAAACAAGCCCACAAATCTTGCAAACAGTAGGTTCTTTGTATTTTTTGTTCTTCAGATAAAGTCTTTCGTTCCTTTGCGCATAAAGGTTCGTTTTCATAAAAAAACCTCCATTAAAACATTTCTTTTGAAAAATCTATCCTTTTTAATAATTCCTGTAAAAAACTATCCATATCATCAATGTGGATTTTTAAAAAATTAAAAGATTCTAAATTGTGCAAAGGGACTTTGCGGTAAGGCTTTATCCGACCAATAGATAGCCAATTAACAGCATAATCGGAAAAATTTACAATAGCTGAGAGTTTGCCCGTATCACCATCTGAAAACTCTTTACTATGATGTGAATAAATAGCTTCTACAACCAAATTATCAAAATTCCACGAATTTAATAACTCTTTTGCAACATCACAATGATTAAAACCAAAAAATTCCTCTTCTAATTCTATACTTAACAAATTACCGTTTAAGTTTATTTTTTCAATGACTGTTTCGTAATTTATTTTCTTACTCTTGTGCATAACCGTTTTTCCAATATCGTGCAGTAAACCTGCCACATAGCTGATATTTTCATTAAACAAATTAAACTTAAAACTAATCGTTTGAGAAACAGTAGCAACACCAATCATATGTTCCCATAAAAGCTTATCAATAAAATCGTAGTCCTTAAATATAGACCTTGCGCTAATTGTTAAAACCAATCTTTTTACGCTATCTAAACCAATGATTGATATTGCGTGCATAAGGTCTGTAACTTTATTTTTTACACCATAGAATGGTGAGTTTGCTAGTCTTATTAGAGTCGCTGCGATATATGCGTCGTGTGAAACTATTTTTGATAAATTATATATACTTACATTTTCATCGTTTAAAAGTGTTAAAATCTCATTTGCGGCTTGAGGAAAAGCTTCCAAATGAACTTCCTCAATCATACTTTGTATAAAAAATCTTTTTTCTTCTTCTAACACTAATTTTTCTCCATAGACATTAAACTTATACTTGCAAATTATACACAATTCAATTATAATTTACAATTAGAATATGAAAAAATTTGGAATTGTTCTAATTTTACTATTGAGTTTTTCTATAGTATCGTGCCAGAGTATGCAATCTGGTGTTAGCCAAAGCGAAACAAGCAAAACAGCTCAGATATACTACGAAATGGCAAAAAATATTATTATCAATAAGGATTATTCAAGATTACCAGAAGCTTTTTCTTATCTAGATAAAGCAAAGGAAATTGAACCTTCAAACCCAAACATTTATTTTATTTATGCGCTTGCCTATAGGTTAAAAAAGGATGACAGTACTGCAAAACAATACTTAGAGAAAACTATCAGTTTTGACAAAAATTATTATGACGCATACAATGAATTAGGTGTAATATACTATGATGAAGGCAAATACCAAGAAGCTAAAGAATTATTTGATAAACTCATTAATACATTGACTTATTCTAATATAGATGTTGCTTATTATAATAGAGCTATACTGTATATAAAACTAAACGAAATCCCAAAAGCAATAAATGATTTGCAAAGCGCAATAATGTACTCAGATTATAAAAACCCCCTATATTGGCATAAATTAATAGAAGTCTATTTCTACGAGAAAGATTAGCAAAAAGCACTTCTAGTTATTCAGGATATGGAAAGTCACTTGGGTCCATCTGACTACAGGCATTATACAAAAGCTCTATGTTACTATCATTGAGGATTGTTTGATCATGCAAAAGACTCACTGTCAATGTTAGCCAACACAGATA
>JBFWJP010000158.1:0-3969 GCA_050253135.1 Desulfurella sp.
GCCCTATACTGTATCATTTTTGCGCCAAACTCTATTAATTTTTTACAAGTCCCAATGCTATCTGTTTCCATTGTTATACCGTAGAAGCCTTTTGGTAAATCCATAGAGCCACCTCGTATAAATTTTTAAATACATATGAAGCTTTTGTATTTGATTTGTACTTTTTGCCTTCACCGCTTAATACTAAAATAGGTTCAATACCAGCGTTTAAACCAAGCTCAATGTCTGATTCCTTATCACCTATTACAAAAGAACTTTCTCTTTTTATATTAAAATCGGCAATTGCCTGATCAATTAAGCCTGTTTTTGGTTTCCTGCATGTACAATTATCTTCTGGCAAATGTGGACAAACATAAAACGCATCTATCAAATTACCGCAACGCTTATTGATTATCTCATGAGTCTTTTGAACAAACTCTTTGCTAAAGTAACCCCTTGCTATGCCTGACTGATTTGTAATCACAATTATCTTGTAACCCAATTGTTTAAATATTTTTAAAGATTTTTTTACATTCGGCAAAAACCTAATATCCTCAAAACGTTTTAAATAGCCTGGATCCTTAATAATAGTACCATCCCTGTCCAAAAAAACCGCTATGTTTTCCATCTATTATGCATCCATAAGTATTTTGTGGGCTCTTTTTTTATCCAGTTCTCAAATTCTGCATAAATACTGCGCATAATCGTATATAGGGCTTGCTTAAACGGCTCATCTGGTGGGTATATAGGTTTTTGAATAACAATCGTGTATGTTTTGCCTTCTTCTTTTAGATAAGCGGGCAAAATTGGTGTTTTATTTTTGTAAGAAAGAAGAGCTATGCCTTCTGAAGATTTTGCACTTCTGCCAAAAAATTCTACATCCAAACCTTTAGAGCCCCCATATTGGTCTGCCAGTATGCCAACTATTTGCCTATCTTGGAGCATTTTTAAAAAATCAAACGTTGAGAGTCTTGCCGAAACAACCCTGTTACCACAAGACTGCCTTATGTCTAAAACCAGTTTATCCAATGCTTTATTGTCAAGCGGCCTTACCATAATATTGATAGGCTGCTTTAAAAAAGCAAAACCGCACACAAGCATCTCAAAATTACCAAAATGTGCTGTAGTAAACATCACACCCCTATTGCAAGATAAAGCTTCCTCAAAATTTTCAAGACCCTCTATTCTAAAGTGCTTTTCTATAAATTTTTTATCACCCAAATACTTGATATTTAGCGAAACCATCTTTGAAAGATACAAGTAAGTGCTAAAAAGTATCTTTTTTGATTTAGCTCTATCTACACCTAAAGCCAACTCAATATTTTTTAAGCCAATTTTTCGCCTGTTTGTTAAAACAAGATACATTAAAACCGCTACAAAGTTAAATATCGCCTTTATTATGCTATAAGGCAGCAATCTTAGCAATCTATAAATACATTTCATTGCAAAATAAGCCTCTCGTATAGCTTTTCCAGTTTATCTATTTTCTTTTGTATTGTTAAATTATTTATGGCAAATTGATAAGCATTGTCAATAAAACTATTGTCTTTAGTTTGATAAGCTTTATTTAGAGCCTTTAATAAGCTTTCTTTTGTGGGTTCAGCTAAAATTCCCCTGTTATTTTCAAGCAATTCTGGTATACCGCCTACTTTAGTGCCAATAACGGGTACTTTTCGAAAAAAGGCTTCTATAATAACATTTGATAGTGCTTCTTTCAAAGATGGGACAACCAAATAATCAAAAGCACTCATATATTTACCGGCATTTTCAATTAAACCGTATATTTTAACTTTATCTGATATGCCAAGTGTTTTGCATTTATCTAAAAGACTATGTGTATCTTTGCCAATAAGCGCAAGTTTTGCATTAAGTTTTGAGATAGCAAAAGCATCAAGTAGCAAATCGTGACCTTTATAAGTAGAATAATTAGCAATAACTCCAAATACAAAACCATCCAAACCTAAATAATCTCTTGCAGTTTTTTTGTCTATAGTTTCAAGAGATTTTTCATCTATGGCACTGTATATTATATGAATTTTCTTTTTGCTAATAAAAATTTTTCTCAAAGACCGCTCTACAGCTTTAGCGTTTGCTACATACGCATCGATTTTTGGGTTTAGATATTTAAATAAATTCTGCGGTGTAAAAATAACACCACGCTGAACTACAAGCTTTTCCTTTTTGGCAAAAGAAACAGACTTTAATCCTACTGCATGACCTTTGGGGTGGTGTGTATGTATGATATCAATATGCTCTTTTTGCAAAAAATTTCTAATGGTTTTAGACGCCAAAGAGTTGTCTTCATCAATCTCAATAATCTCACAAAAAGAGTCAAGTTGTCTGTACGCATATGAATTTTTATGTGTTGCAAGGTAAACTTTATGCCCTCTTTTGATTAGCTCTTTTGTGCTGAGCACAACTTGGTTTGCACCACCAGACAGTGAAAAGGCAGGTTCAATCTGCAAGATATTCATTTTTTCATCTTCGAAACGTGCTCATGATGCTTTATAAACTCCACAATACCTTCATAGTCACTAATGTATCGTGTAGGCACGCCAAAATAGTCTTGCGCTACATCTGTAACTACCAAAATTACATTTTCTATACCGCTTTTGACAAGCGGAGTATAGTTAAACTCGCTTCTGTATACTTCTATTTTTGGTATATCTTCAAGCTTATAGCCTTCTATAAAAACATAATCACAACTATCAAAAAAAGGTAAAATTGCTTTTAGCGGTTTTTCTTTCTCAACATCTTGAATTAATGCCCACTTATTTTTAGATGAAATAGCAACGCTTGAGGCACCAGCTTCCTTTAACCTGTATGTATCTTTGCCTTTGTAGTCTATCTCAAAATCGTGAGCATCATGCTTTATAGCACCCACAACCTTATTATCTTTTTTTAATTCTACTATAAGATGCTCTATCAAAGTTGTTTTACCCACATTTGAATGCCCAATTACGCCTACCACATAGCCCATAAAAAACCTCCACAAATTTGATTATATAAGTTAAGCTAAATTAGTCAAACTTTAGTTTTTACCTTTTTATCAATGCAAAATAGCATTAGATTTTTCTTGCAAATTTGTATTTTTTGTGTATATTACCTTAATCTAAGAGTGACATTTGAGGAGGTTTTAGACAATGTCAAACTTATTCAGCAAAAGTTTCAAAGTAGCAGCTTTAGCAGTGGTTGTAGCATCAAGCTTAACACTTGCATCTTGCCAGAAAAAACAGGCAACGAATGCAACTAACACAACTAACACAACGAATGTAACTAACGCAACAAACGCAACAGCTGCACCAGCTAATGCAACAAACGCAACAAACGCAACAGCTGCACCAGCTAATGCAACAAACTCAACAAACGCAACAAAATAAGTTACGTTGAGACTTTTTGTGCACAAAAGGTGTCAAGCAAGGCAGCTTTAGGCTGCCTTTTCTTTCCTAAAGATAAATATTAAAAGTAAAATTCCAGTAAAAATTATATTAATTAGCGTAAAGTAGTGTCCAAACTTATCAAATACCGTTGAATTTTTGTCGTTAAATGTAATTTTTGCTTTTAAAATGCCAAAAGTATAGGGTTTTAGGCTCGAAATCATTGTGCCAGAGGGGTTTACAATCATACTAAACCCTGTATTTGCACAACGTGCTACATAAATATTGTTCTCAATAGCTCTATAAAAATCATCTCTGTAAAACAGATGAAATGTAGGTGTATGGCTAAACCACGCGTCATTGGTGATAACAACAATTAACCTTGCCCCTAAATCTTTAAAAGTTCTTGATATTTGCTCAAAATCTTCCTCATAACAAATAATCGCAGCGGTCTTTAAACCATCAACATCAAAAAGCGTAAACCTTTTGCCATGCGTAAAACTGCCAAATTTGCCAACAGTAGGGATAAAACTCAAATACTTCCTAAGAGGAATAAACTCAGCAACTGGCACAAGCTCATGTTTATCATAATAGTCAAATTTTTTATCGTTGA
>JBFWJP010000159.1:0-3961 GCA_050253135.1 Desulfurella sp.
AACGTGAAAATCTATTAAAGATAATTTTGGTTGGTAGTAGAGAACAAATTCATTATTTTTGATTGCATTTTTGAGTTTATTTTGAAGCTCTAATTTTTTTTGAATTTGGATATTTGAGTCTTGTTGGTAAAAGCCAATAAATAGATTTTTCTTTTTTGCATCTACAAGGGCAATTTCTGCGTTTGTTATAAGTTTTTCTTGGGTATCTGCATCTTTTGGGTAAATGCTTACGCCTACGGTAGTGCCTAAACTAATATCTATACCAAGGTTTAGGGATTCTATGTTTTCTTCAATAGATTTTGCGATTTTTAATATTTCATCTTTATCTGATGTATTGAGAATAAAACCAAACTCATCACTTCCTGTTCTTGCTAAATAGTAAATTTTATCAATTTCTAATATTGATTTTGCTATAGCTTTAATTATATAGTCGCCTTTTATGTAGCCATATTTGTTGTTTATAGCTGTGAAGTTATTTATATCGAGTATAACTACGGAAAAATCTTTATTTCGATTAATAAAAGACTCAATAGTATACCCAAACGTTACCCTATTTGGCAAGTTTGTTAGAGGGTCAAAAGATGACAGAAAGGCTATTTTTTTCTTTTTTTCTATAAAGTCTATTGCGTATGATATATCACTTGCAATTTCTTCAAATAGCTTTACTTCTTTTTCATCAAAATAGTCTATTTCATTAGAGTAAGCTTTTAAAACTTTTGAAGGGTTTATTGTATCTATTAGGTTTATTGGTACAGTAATTGATGAGTGAAAGCCAGATTCTTTGGCTTGCTTTACCCATGGACCCATTATAGAGCTGTTTTGTATGTTGTTGCACACAACTATACGATTTTCTCTTATAGCTATACCAGAGGGACCAGAACCTTCTGGTTTATCTTCTTCAATTGATACAACAATGTTTCTCAAATACTTTTTGTAACCTGAGTATGCCCTTGGTTTTATTTCTTTAGTTTTTAAATCCACACAGCCTATCCATGCTAGTTTGAATTGGCCAAAATTAACTAGAATGTTACACACTTCTTCGTATAGTGTATCTATATCTTGTATGCGGACAACTAAGTTGTTAATCCTTGAGAGAACCTCGTAGAGCCTGTTTAGTCTTAAGAGTAACTTCTCATTTTCTAGGCGCTTTGTTACATCGCGAAACACAACTACCATTGCAGATTCATTGAGCATATTTACACTTGCTTCTAATTGTAGGGGATCGTTGTTTTGGGTTTTAAATTCTAGTATTTCTGTGATCCCTTTTGTGCGTTTAGCAAATTTTAAGAATAAATCTTGGTAGTATGCCTTTTTGTGATCTTGTGCAAAATTTAGCACATCTTGGCCAATTAAATTGTTTGTTTTTAAAATGTGCTCTATAGATTTGTTGTAAGCTAGTATCTTGCGTGCTTTTGTATCAATTACAAGTACGCCGTCATAGAGCTTATCAAGGACAGATTTTACTTCGTTTAGCTTTAGCTGTGTTTTTTCCACACATTGCTTTGAGATAGATAAACTCTCAATTAAGATAACTTTTAGTATTTCGTTTTCAAGGGCTTCCAAATTTTCTATTTTATATTCTAAAAAAATCTTGTGGGCAAAATCTAAAAATTCAGTAACAAAGCTCAAAAAGCTAGCAGGGTTATCAAATTCATTAATATTGTTTGATTTTAGCTTATTTGTCAAAAAATCTCTAAGAATTTCTCGAACTTTCGGATCCACGTTTCTTTTTTCAATAGCTTCGCAGACATTTAGTAGTTTATCAAATATCTGTATGTTTGTGTCTTTTAGGTTTGAGTCAAAATAGCTGTTTATCATTTAAAACTCTTAAGCTATTAACATATGTAATTTGAGCAATCTCTTTTGTCTCAATACCCAATAAATCGCCAAGTGCGTTAATTGTATACTGCAAAAAAGATGGTTCGTTTGTTTTGCCACGCTTTGGTACTGGTGCTAAATACGGTGCATCTGTTTCCAACACTATATTTTTAAGCGGTACTTTTGTTATGTTTTGCCTAATAAGCGAGTTTTTGAATGTTACAACACCACCTATACCCAAAAGATAATTTTTTTCTAAAGCAAGCTCTAATAATTCTAGATCCCCATTAAAACAGTGAATTATAGCTTTTAGGTTTTTTTTTGTACTTAAAATATCAATGGCGTCTTTTGTTGCATCCCTTATGTGGATAGATACCCATTTGTTGTGATAGATTGCAAAATCAAGCAAATTAGAGAATAATGTTTTTTGAGTGTCTTTTGGTGCGTAGTTATAGAAGTAATCTAAGCCAATTTCGCCTATGCCTATGCATTTTTCATCTTTAAGATAATTTTCTATGATATCTAAATCACCAATTTTAAACTCACTTGCATGATGGGGGTGAATGCCTGCAAAAAAATATAAATTATCGTATTTGTGCGCAATTTCACAGGCTTTTTTAATATCGCTTATGCAGGATGTTGCAAGAAATACTTTATCAACAATCCCAAGCCTATTTATTACCTCATCTAATATAGAGTTAAATTCTTCGGATTGAAGATGAGCGTGTGTGTCAATAATTTTCATAAATCAACAAATCTTAAGCTTGTTAGTGCATACTCCCTAATATTTTTAATATCTGGTAATTCAACAGTTTTACCTTTTTGCACAAAGTATTCAAGGATATCTTCCATAGTGTTACCGCATGAGCATTCTTGCGGTTTTAAGGTATAGGGCAATACTAGGTCGCTAAAGCATTTTTTGCATCTAAAGAGGCTTTTTGAGCCAGAATTTTTACCTTTTTTGGCAATGGATTTTCCATCAATTTCTACTATGTCCATAGAAAAATCAATTGTAGTTGCACTTGATATGCTTGTACCCACGCCAAACCCATCTACAACATCCACAAGCGGTTCGATAGTTTCTTCATCAAGACCACCGCTTGCAAATATTTTTACACTATCTGCGCCCCTTAATGCTAACTCCCAGCGTATTTCTTCAATTATAGCTTTTAAATTGCCTCTCCTTGAGCTTGGTGTGTCAAGTCGCACGCCCGCTAATTTTTTGCCCAATGCTTCATAAACCCTCAGTGTTTCAAACTTTTCATCGCCAAATGTGTCTATTAGTATAATTCTTGGAACATTACCATCCATTGTTTCATCAAAATATTTTGCAGCCTCAACTGTATCGCCTGCTAGTAATACTAAAGAGTGAGGTATAGTACCGCTTGGTTGTATATTTAAAACATTTGCCGCTTGAACAGTAGAAACACCATCGCATCCGCCAATGTATGCAGCTCTTTCTATGGCAGTGGCAATAGCAGGATGCATTCTTCTTGCACCAAATGACAACAGTTGTTTGTTTTTAACCAATTTTCTGAGTCTTGCTGCTTTTGTGGCAACGCCTGATTCCTGGCATAAAAAACCCAAAATTGCTGTTTCAAACTTTGCAAATTCGCTGTATAAACCTTCAATTTCAAGCACTGGCTCGTTTTCTCTAAAAATACTGCCCTCTTTTATAGCTCGAACATTTAAGTCTTTGTTTTCAAGCAACTCCAAAACCTCTTCTAAGCCAACAAACACACCCCATTTATAGTTTTTTGGCAGTTTTTTAACGCTAACTTCTGCTTTTACTTTTTTATCTAAACTCTTTACCTTTAAAGTATAAACGGTTCTATCAAAATAAACATCTGTTATTTTTCCGTTTAAGATATCTTCTTTGGTCGAAATAAACACTTTCCTACCCCCTAATCTACAAAGGCATTTAATACCAGAGCTATTATACTCATTATAATCGAACCTGCAAGCGCGCTGAAAAAATTCTCAACTACAAAGCCTTTCACGATATAAGATGCAAGGTAAAACAGCATTGCATTAATAATGAGTGTAAATAAACCCAGAGTCAAGATATTTATAGGTAGCGTCAAAAGTATTATAAAAGGCCTTATAAATGTATTTAGTAAACCTATAACTAAACTTGCTGCTA
>JBFWJP010000160.1:0-3923 GCA_050253135.1 Desulfurella sp.
TTTTTCCTTGCTCTTTCATTTTGGGGATAAATCAAGATGCTGTTTAATGAAACATTATTTTGTAAGCCAGAAACTAAAATCTCGTTTAAATTACAAACAAGCTTTTGAGAAACATCTGTTTGTTTAATAGAATTGTTTAGATTATAACCTAAGTAAGATACAATAGCCAAAAGCGCTATCGCACTTAAAAGATAAAACCCATTTGAAAATGTCAGGAGTTTTTTTACACTCATCTTAGCCTCCTAAATATTTTCTACAGCTAAACCAACCCTTATTCCGCCCCAGTGCTTGCCTTCAATAAACACAGGCACACCTATATCAGCCATTACCTCTCCTGTATCTCTTGGGTATACCTGAATAATTAAACTATCCGTATTTCTTGCAACAGCTAAACCTACTGGATCGTTAAATATCCTCATAGAACGATTCCCCACAAGGTCTTTTTCATAATTACCAGTGAGTGGTTTGTCGTAAATCGAATTATGTATTAAGTAGCCATTATTATCTGTCAGCAAAAAAAACCTAAAATTTGGGTCCATGTTTAAATATTTGTCTTCAAGAGGCTGTATGTATTGTTTAAAAAAGTCCGTAAACCTAGTTCGGTATTTCTGTGGGTTTGTGTTAGGAATGGGTATATAATTTCTGTCCCAAATGTCATCAGAAGAAATTAAGCCTTTTTTGATTGAGTCTTCAATAAACTCTTTCATTTCCTTTGCACCTTGATTTGCTAAATCAACAACTTTTTCTAGATAATTTCCGACTTTTACTTTTTTTAGGATATTTGCAGCTTGTGATGACATTTTGCTTAAATCTAAACTCTTAACACTAATAGCATCTAAACTAGTTGATATTTCTTTTACAGAGTTTGCTAAATAACCTACCGTCTGCGCTACTTCTTCAACTGAACTTGACTGTTCTTCTATAGATGCTGTAATTGTGTTAATCATATTGTTTGCCTGGTTGATTTTTCCTGCTAAAGTTTCAAATGACTGGAGCATTTCTTTTACAGATTGCATATTAAGCTCAACTGCCTCGTGTATTACTTTGTTGCCTTCTGCTAAACTATCAAAATCACCGGCTACCAAATTGATAGTTTTCTCTATCTCTTTTGACTGCTTTTGCGTTTGTTCTGCAAGTTTCCTGATCTCATCTGCTACTACTGCAAAGCCTCTTCCGTGCTCACCTGCTCGGGCTGCTTCAATGGCTGCATTCAAAGCAAGCAGATTTGTTTGGTTTGATATATCGTTTATGATATTTACAATGGATATTATACCATCAATTTGATTGTGCAATTTATCCATAGCGGCACTGTTATTGTTTAACACTTCTATTGTTTTTTGGGATCCTTTATTTATCTCCTCTGTAATTAATATGGTTTTATTGCTGATAGTATTTACTTCCTCCATAAATCTAGCAAAACCTTCCATGTTTTTAGAGATATCAGATATTGATTGTGTAGAATCGTTCATCGTTTTATTTATCGCTTCTAAGTTGTCTTTAGTTTCGTTCATATGGTGTGTTATATTTTTAAGCTCAAAGTTGAATTTAGCGTTAAAAACGGAAGTTTTTGTTGCATTAAGTATGAGTTCATTGAAAATATTTTTTGAAAAGCCAATCATATCATTTAAAAAAATCTTAACTGCCTCTATAAAGCCAGGTAAATCATAGTGCCTTGTTAAATCATGTTTTTCATTTTTTAATAGCCCTGTATATTCCTTGTTTGTTTTTATCGTGGGACCAATGACAATTTTATAGTAATACCAAAAATTAGCTAAGGCAAACACTGTTGTAGCAATGCTAAATGTGTACATGAAGTATTGATTTACAAATGTTCTAAAAAATAAATACCCAATCGCCCCACCTGCAAAGTACAAGAAAAATGTAACTACGGTAAAAATAACAAGTCTATTAATCATAAAACGCCCCCTTTACATTTTATTATCTCAAAAAATTCTTCCTTTGGTAGCGGCTTGTAAAACAAATAACCTTGGAAATAGTCACACTCCATATTTTTTAGCTCTTCAAATTGCTCAAGCGACTCTACGCCTTCTGCTATAGTTTTCAAATTTAAACTATGTGCTAAGTAGATAATGGATTTAGTTATATTTTTTGTTTGCACATTAAAAAGCTCTCTAACAAAAGAAATATCAATTTTTAGAAACTCAATATTTAATTTTGTAAGATAAGACAAAGATGAGTATCCTGTACCAAAATCGTCTATTGCAAAAGAAATGCCACTTTGTCTTAATTCGTCTATAAGCCCTTTTATATAGGTAAAATCATGAAAAAACGCCCTTTCAATAATTTCAATTTTTAAAAACGGTTCGTTAATACCAAAATATCTTAAATTAGAAACAAGACTTTGCGCTAAATGTCTTTGCATTAAACTTTGAATAGAAAGGTTAACTGATATAGGCACTGCATTCTTACAGTAGGATTTTATGGTTTTAAAATCGTTTAAAACCTCGTTTAAAATCATACTTTCTACATCAACAATCAAAGAAGTATCTTCTAGTACCGATAAAAATTTTCCTGGCTGTAAAATTTTGCCATTCTTGTTCCATCTCAAAAGTGCTTCTGCCCCAACTATATTTTTATCTTTATCAACATATGGCTGATAAAACGGCACAAATTCCTTATTTAATACCGCAAGTTCTAATTCTGCTTTTAGTTTTAGTTTTTGTGAAGACTTTGTCTCTATATCTTTTTTAAAGAAGCCTACTTGATTTTCGCCTTTTTGTCTTGCATCCACAAGTGCTACTTGAGCTTTGTTTAATAAATCCTTCGCATTTTTAGAGTCATTGGGGAAAAAACTGAGACCTATATTAAACGAGAGTAATATTTTATGACTTTCAACCACGTATGGTTTTGATAGTTCGTTTAAAAGTTTTACTGCAATAATTAGAGCATCTTCTTGTGTTTTTAAGTCTTTTATCAAAATACCAAATCTATCGGATTCAAGCTTTGCAGCTATATCATTGGATCTAATATTTTTCTTTAGGCGCAAGGCAATTTCTTTTAAAATCTTATTGCCCATTTCATAACCAAAAGCGTGGTTTATGTTTTTAAACTGTATAGGATTTATCAACATAATTGAGCTTACCTGTTTATAATCATTAACTTTTTGAAAGAAAAGCTCGCAAGTATATATAAAAGTAGAAAAATTTATAAGACCTGTTGTTTCATCAAAATGCATTAATTTGTAAAGTTTATCTTTTAGTTCTTCTTTTGTTGAGATTTCTTTTGCAATTAATATATAGTGTGTAATTCTGCCATTATTTATAAAAGGAGAAATACTTGTGTAGAATTCTTTTGAATTTCCTCTAAGGTTATACTTTAGCAAACCAAAAAAATCTTCACCTTTTTTTAAAGTATTGTAAAAACTGCTTTTTATAACTTTAAACTGCTCTTTATCAAATAAATATGCAACTTTTTTACCAATTAAAACCCTAAAAGTATCGTTTGGAAAGTGCTTACCTTCGTTTACAAAAATTATCCCAAAACTGCTATCACAAATAGCTACAAGCTCATTGCTTTGATTAAGTGCTGAAAATATTAAGTTAGAAAACATATCCTTTTCAATTTTACTTATCGCAAAATTTAAATCTTCTTTAATTTCATTGATCAAGTGAAAAAACTTATCATCAAAAGTATCAGGCAATACATCCATGATTAAAATAATGTAAGCTACTTTTGTATTTTTTAGGATGGGTATTGCACATGTAGAGTGAATATTGAACCTCTCAAAAAAGCCTCTTTTGCAACTGTGTATGTAGCTAATATCTTTTATTAAACCGATATTTTTTGAAAAATAGGCTTTCGATACAGAACAGTTGTAGGTGTTTTGTGATTTGACTTCTAACTCAAAATTTAAGCTATCTTCATCTATATAATTTTTTGCACGCTTATACATAACTTTAAAC
>JBFWJP010000161.1:0-3894 GCA_050253135.1 Desulfurella sp.
TTTGAAAAAGTCAGACCATATTACTTTATGTTTGAAAGCGGGCTTAAATCACCTACAGCGGAAGTGTACGAACATGAAATACCGGGCGGTCAGTACAGCAACTTAAAACCACAAGTTACGAGTTTGGGGCTACTTGATAAGTGGGACGATATAAAGAAAATGTACAGACAGGTTAATGATGCTTTGGGAAACCTTATTAAAGTTACACCATCTTCAAAAGTAGTGGGCGATTTAGCATTATTTTTAGTAAGGAATAATTTAACCATAGAGGATTTTAAAAACAACGCAGACAAAATGTCATTACCTCAAAGTGTTGTAGATTTCTTCAAAGGTTACTTAGGTCAACCATACGGTGGTTTTGATAAAGAGCTTCAACAAAAAGTCCTAAAAGGCGAAACACCACTTACTGTAAGACCAGGTGAGATTTTGCCAGAATATAACTTTACTAAAGCAAAAGAAGAGCTCAAAAGTATAGTTAGCTCAGAGGTCGAGTTTAGAGAAGTTGTATCTTATGCTCTATACGGCAAAGTTATTGAAGATTATTTTAACTTTAATAAAGAGTATGGGGATGTGTGGGTACTATCTACTAAGGACTTTTTCTTCCCACTGAATATAGGAGAAGAAACTGTAATAGACCTTGAAGAAGGAAAAACCATTTTTGTAAAACTCATAGCTATCGGCGAAGCAGATTCTAAAGGCCAAAGAACGCTTACATTTGAGGTAAACGGAGAATCGAGGTTTGTTACTGTAAAAGACTTAAGCCTGCAAGCATCCTTAAAACAAAACCTCAAAGGGGACAAATCAAACCCAAATCACATAATTGCAACAATGCCTGGAAAAATCTCAAAGATACTCGTAAAAGAAAGCGATTTTGTGAATAAAAATCAGCCTGTGTGCATTACAGAAGCTATGAAAATGGAAACAAAAATCGTTAGCCTAAAAGAAGGCAAAGTAAAAAATATACTCCTAAAAGAAGGCGATTTAATAGAAGAACAAGATCTAATTATTGAGTTAGAATAGATTAATAATATATCATTTTTGTGTAAGTTATAAGTAACACCATCTTATTAAAGTATAAAAAATAAGGTGGTGTTACTTAGGTGGTGTTATGAGTGTCAACGAACAGCTTTTTTTAGCAATTAACAATTTATCGTTATTAAATATCGGTATTTTAAATGTTTTTTGCGTATTTGTTGCGCTTTATTCACCTTATCTGTACGCAATTTTACTGGTAGTTACATATCTTTTAAATCACAAAAAACAAGCGTTAAATGCGTTTTATATCGCATTAATTGGCCTATTTATAAATTATACAATAGGGCTTTTTTATTATCATCCAAGACCATTTGTTGAAGGCCTTGGCAATCTATTGATTCAGCACGCAAAAGATTCATCATTTCCTAGCGATCATGCAACGCTTGCATTCGCTGTATCATTTGGCTTTTGGTACTCAAAAGAAAAACTCCTATCAATAGCAAGTTTTGTTTTTGCTTTAATTACAGGTTTTGCAAGGATTTTTGTAGGCGTACATTTTCCATTTGATATTATGGGATCTTTTTTTGTGGCAATTGTTGCTTTGGTTTTATTTAATGCCTTTAGGGCTTATTTTGAAGTATTAAGTAGATTCTTAATTAAACTGCAAGTCAAAATATTTACATCAGTTGGGTTAAAAGTATGATAAAAGAATATACATTAAAAAACTATATTGCCCGTATAAGTTACTTATTAGAACACCTGCGATTGATTTTTGGAAAAATTCTTTTATTCTTAAATCACAAATTCAATGCCGCAAATTTGTTTGCTAACTTTACCTCCTACTTAACAGATATCTCACCAAATGTTGGGCGTATTTTTGCCAATGAGACAGTTAAATATCTTTTTGCAAATAGCCTTTTATTAAATTTACAGCTAAAAAAATGTCAGCACATAAGTCAAAAAACTCCATTAAACAAAGTATTGATCATTTCTGATTTAAATATTGGTGATGCGGTTAATATTCAAACAGCTGCGCTTTTCTTAAAAAATATTGGTGCAAATCATATAGACTATGCAATAAATAAAACAGCTTATCCGCTTATAAAACATAACCCAAATATCTCAAATGTCTTTGCGATATTTAATAGACCCAATTTTGTAAGTACAGACGAAATCAACTATCTAAATAACACTATAAAACAAAATAATTATGATTTAATCCTAAATTTTTGCCCTTTTTTAAACAAACAGTCTATAAATGCTAAAAACTTTATAAATTACATGGGGCTTTCTGTATATGTAGCAAATACCTACTTTAACCAAAACACAATGTCACACATTACATACACGATTCACCACTACCTAAACAAAATTTTTAATACTAATCTAGTTTTTGAAAAAAACTACCTATATTTATCGTCCTATTCTATACAAGAAGCAAAAAAAATACACGATAAAATACCCAAAAACCATAAAACAATTTTTTTCAATATAGATGCAACATCTATATATACGCTTGTACCTATTGAGTTGCAACTTCGCATATTAGAACAACTAAGCAACTCTAAAAACGTTTCTATTATCTTGGGTGCTTCATTTTCTCAAAAAAATCTGCAAGAAAAAATATACAATTTGCTTCAAAATAAACAACATATTATACTACTCAATAAGACTTTACCTATAGATACTTTTGCTTCTTTAATTGATTTTTGCGATTGTTTTGTAAGCTCAGATACTGGTGGCCTACATGTAGCTTCATGCTACAAATTTGATGAATCTGGGAACCCATTAAGAAACAAAACAGCTATTTTTTCTATTTTTGGTGCAACACCTGCTAGAATTTATGCATATGACTCACAAAAAAATGATTTTTTAGAATCATCACAATATGCTTTGTCAAAAGCATATATTTCAAATAGTCCTTGCAAAAATATCACTTGCATAAACAAAGCAGCAAAAAAATGTAAAAATGTGCGCTGTTTTTATGGTATAAATTATGAAGATATCGTTTCGGATATAAAAACATATTTGGGTTTAAATGCATGATTTAAAATACATATTATCCTTGGTTGTCATCTATATAATGGGATATTTTACTGCTATACCTGTTGGGGCTACGCAAATAGAGATTGCTAAACGTTCATTTTCTAACCTGACAAAGGCTGCTTTGATGATTGTGCTGGGCTCTGCTATGTCTGATACGATGTACGGTTTTATAGCTTTTTTTGGTATAGCGCCTTTTTTGAAAAGTGAATTTGTGATGTCAATTTTTTGGCTTGGGGCTAGTATAATTTTATTTATCCTTGGTATATACACACTGCTCCACTATAAAAAAACATTTTCTGTTTCGGCTCAAAGCGGTATAATTAAAAACTTAAAAGTTTCTTTTGTTACGGGTTTTTCTTTGGCTGTTACAAACCCAATGATGATTTTTTGGTGGCTTGCAGTATACCAAATACAAAAAGATATAGGACTAATTGTAAATTTTAATACCATAGAAAAAATAATTTTTTTACTTGCAGGTGGTTTAGGTATTGCTAGCTATTTAGTAACTTTAACTTTTATACTAAAATGGGCTAAAAAATTTTTGTCTGAAAAAATTGAAAAGCGCATTAATATTGGTTTAGGTATCGCTTTGCTAATTTTTGGTTTGTATTTTTTAGTTAGATCACTTCGTGTTTTAATTTAATTGATTTAAACTTAAACCACTACTAGTCGACCTTTTAAGAATCACAAAATGCCAAAACAATATAATCAAATAAAGACTTTTAAGCCCCTGAAAAGGGGCTTAATTTCAAGTCTTAAACTTACCAACCACACCTAACAAGCCATCAGATACTGTCTTTAGGTTTTGAGCATTAGCTGAGATAGTCTCTACTGCTTTTGCATTTTCTTCTTGAGCTTTGCTGATTTCTTTTA
>JBFWJP010000162.1:0-3852 GCA_050253135.1 Desulfurella sp.
CTCGCCAATATGGCTTCGTGAGGCAATGTAATCTATACTAGCTAAAGGGTGGTGCATAAGTAACTTTACAAGCTCTAGGCCTGTAAACCCACTTACACCAACTATCCCAACATGTAGCATAAATAAAATTTATCGTTTTGACCATTGGAAAGATTTGCGTGCTTTTTTTAATCCATACTTTTTTCTTTCTACGCTTCGCTGATCTCTTGTTAAAAATCCGAGTGGTTTTAAAATATTGCGTGCTTGAGGATCAAACATCACTAACGCCCTGCTTATACCATGTCTTATTGCACCTGCTTGTGCAGAAAGACCGCTGCCCATTACCTGACAGTCGAAGTCAAGCTTTGTATCATAACCAGTAACTTTAATGGGTTGCTCTACTATTAGCTTTAAAGTATTAAGTCCACCAAAATATTCGTCCAATGTTTTACCGTTTATACGAATAACGCCCTTGCCTTCTTTGAGCCAAACTTTGCTAACAGCAGTTTTTCTTTTGCCAGTAGCATAATATCTATCCATCTTATTCTCCTACTTTTATTTCCTGAGGTTTTTGAGCCTCATGAGGATGATCTTGGTCTGCATATACTTTAACTTTATCAATAAGCCTTTTTGCTAATCTATTTTTAGGTAACATACCCCAAACACCGTGCTTAATCATGCGCTCTGCGTCTTTGACTAATAATTTTCTTGCTGTGATTTCTTTAATACCACCCATATAGCCACTGTGTGTAAAATATTTTTTTTGATCAAGCTTCTTTCCAGTTAAAACAATATCTTTAGCATTAATGACAACTACAAAATCACCGCAATCAACATTTGGCGTAAAAGTAGGCTTGTCTTTGCCTCTTATAATATTTGCAATTTTCACACACAAATCACCCAACACTACACCTTTTGCATCTATCAAATACCATTTTTTGTTTGAAACATCGTTTTTTGCGACAAAACTTTTCATTAAAATCCTCCTCTCAACAAAGCACGTTAATATTAAACAATCTGAGCTAATTTGTCAACACTTTTTAAAAATTGAATTGGTCTTGCATAATTTGAGTTCTTTGAGTAAAATAGTGAGTATGAGTGTATGTAAATTTATCAAAATAACTGGCAAAGTCCAGAATGTAGGTTTTAGAGCTTACCTAGAAACTATAGCAAAACAATTGGGTCTTAGTGGTTATGTGAAAAATGTAGGCACAAACATGGTAGAAAGCGTAGTGTGCGGTGAGAAAGAATTAGTTGCACAATATATCAGTGCTTGCAAGATGGGCCCCAAAAGGGCTATTGTTGAAAACATAGAAGTTCAAGATGCACAAAATACAAGCTACGAGGGGTTTAATATATGGTTGTAGATTACGAAGAAATACTTGAAAAAGCTGTTGAATCCTTTTTTTCTGGTAAATACCAATTATCAAAAAACTATTTTGCTTTTTTAAATAGTAATGATAATAAATTTTCACATATAGCATATTTTGGCATTATTTGCATTGATTCAATCATAAGTGGGTACACTGAAGCAAAAGACTTGTTTAAATATTTTTTGCTTTCTGATTACGCTTCACAAAAAAACATGATTGAGTATTTTTTTGACCATGAAATTTCTTACGAAGAATTCAGCATAGATGAGATAGATTACAACAACCAAACAGTTATTTTAGAATCTCTACAAAGTGATACTACCTACAGTGACATCATGCTTGGAGAGATTTTCGAAAAAATGGGAGATACACAAAAAGCACTCGATTACCTCACAAAGGCTTTACAAAAAAGACCATTTGACAACACTCTGCGGAAAAAGGTTAGCAATTTAGGAAAAAAATCTTAAAAAAATGGATAAACTTTTAGATTCACTTAAAAAATCGCTGGATTTACAGGTACAAGCAGTAAAAAATATTGAACATATACTAAATGAATCTTTTGTAAATGTAATAAACGAAATAGACAAATGCAAAGGAAGAATAATTTTTTTTGGTGTGGGAAAATCAGGGCTTATTGCAAGAAAAATAGCATCTACGCTCTCAAGCATTGGAGTTGCTTCTATATCCATTCACCCAACTGATGCATACCATGGCGATTTAGGTATGCTAAAATCCGATGATTTAGCTGTTTTTGTATCAAACTCAGGAAATACAACAGAGCTGCTTGGGTTAATTAACCCCATAAAAAGAATGGGTTTAAAAATAATATCAATAGTTGGCAATACACACTCAGATCTTGCTAATTTTAGTGATTTTGTATTAGATACAAGTATTAAAGAAGAAGCCTCACCTATAAAGTTAGTCCCTATGGCTTCTACAACTGCTACGCTTGTTATTGGGGATCTTATAGCTTGTGGTCTTATTGTAAAAAGAGGCTTCAAAGACGAAGACTTTGCAATGCTACACCCAGGAGGTTCTATTGGCAAAAAACTCCTCACATATGTAGAAGAGCTCATGCATCAAGGCAATGATCTGCCAACAGTAAATTTAGATGATGGATTTGAGCAAGTGCTTTTTGAAATTTCTTCAAAGCGCTTAGGTGTTGCATTTGTAGTAGATGATGGTTTTACACTTTATGGTGTTATAACAGATGGCGACTTAAGAAGGATTTTAGAAAAGTTCAAAAGGGCTGTATTTGACTTAAAAGCCAAAGATATGATGACAAGAAATCCTAAAATAATAGAAAAAAAGGCCCTTGCAATTAAAGCCGCAAACCTAATGCAAAATTATTCTATTACAAGCTTGGCTGTGTGCGAAAATAATAAAATTATTGGTGTTATACATCTACACGATATAATGAAAGCAGGTGTTATTTAGTGATAAAAGTTATTGTAATGGATGTTGATGGTGTTTTAACAGACGGTCGTATTATTATTGATGAAAACGGCATAGAATACAAATTTTTCGATGTAAAAGATGGCCATATTTTTCATATAGCGCAAAAGCATGGCATTAAGATTGCATTTATTTCTGGTAGATACTCCAAAGTTACAACACTTAGAGCCAAAGAATTAAACGTAGAACTGTGCATACAAAATCAATTAAACAAATTACAAGCGCTTGATTATATTAGAGATTATTATAATGCAGATTACAGCGAGCTTGCCTATATAGGCGATGATATTATAGATATTGAGCCTATGAAAAAATGCGCATTTAGTGCAAGCCCAAAAGACGCTCACATAAAGGTTAAAATGGCTGCAAATTTTATCTCAACCAAAGAAGGTGGCAGGGGTGCTGTCAGAGAAACAGTAGAAAAAATTTTGGAACTCAATGGCATTAAAAATTTTTGGGATTAACTGTGTGGTTAAGAAGCACTGAAGTAGTTCTGAGTTTAATTACGATCATACTGATAATGTATGTATCAAAAAATGTTTTAAACATACAGACTACAGCAAAATACAAAACTCAAATTAGCTCCTACGCAGAAGACATACACATAGTAAGACTTGCTGACAATGCAACCCAAATTATAAACTCAGCGTTTGCCCAATATATTGGCTCAACAATCTTTGCTAAAGATGCTGCTTTTTTCTACAAAGGCAAGAATGAGTTTAAAATTTCAGCAAACAACGTGTATATTTACCAAAACAACAACGCTTCCTTAATAGGCAATTGCCAAGCAGTAGGTAAAAATTTTTTAGTAAAGACACAAAAAGCTTACTGGGATAATGCAAATAATACATTATCTTCAAATACCAACGCTTCACTTGAGTCGGAAAAAATTGACATAAAAAAATCAAATGGCTTTGTTTACAATAAAAAAACAAATACCTTAGTGGTATACAAGGCGGATGTATGGATAAAGTAAAGACTCTAAGATGTGCCTCAGATAAATATATATCGCACAGAAGCGCTATTTTATCAAGCATATCCTACG
>JBFWJP010000163.1:0-3816 GCA_050253135.1 Desulfurella sp.
CCCAGATACACCAACACAGTTAAAAGTAGCTACAAAATTTGTAAATATAACGGATGAATTTTTTGCAAAAAAAGTTATGACAATTGAGATTATTAAACTTTATGGTTCAATTGAACTTGCTGGTGTCATAGGACTTGCAGACTGTATCGTAGATATCGTATCAACAGGCCAAACCTTAAAAGAAAACGGTCTTTATGTAATAGAAGAAATAATGAAATCAAGTGCTTTTTTAATTGCAAACCATGTTAGCTACTATACAAAAAACGAAGAAGTCACAAGACTTCTTGAATTATTAAAATAAATGGAGAAAAATCAATTGGGTAACATTTTAAACTTTTATAGGGATTTGGGTGTTGAACGCCTAAACATCAAAATTAATAAAAAACAATCACCAAAAGATACAGCTAAGTGTCTTGAAAAATTAAAAAAAGAAGTAGAGAAATGTAGAGGTTGCGATCTTTACAAAACAAAAAAACACTATGTTTTTGGAGATGGAAACCCAAACGCTAATCTCATGTTTATTGGCGAAGCACCAGGCGCAAGCGAAGACGAGCAAGGCTTGCCTTTTGTAGGACGGGCAGGACAATTGTTAAGCGATTTACTAAAAGAAGTTGGTATAGACAGAAAAGAAGTCTATATAGCAAACTGTCTAAAATGTAGACCACCAAATAATAGAGACCCCCAAGAAAACGAACTAAAAGCTTGTAGGCCTTTTTTAGATAAACAAATAGAATTAATAAAGCCAAAAATTATAATCACTCTAGGCAGATTTGCCCTAACACAGCTTGTTGGTGGTGACAAAAAAATTACACAATCTCGCGGAGTTGTATTTAAACAACCAAACTACACAGTAATACCCACATACCACCCAGCCTATTTATTGAGAAACCCAAAAGCCATAGAAGTATTTGTAAACGATTTAAAAACGGCTAAACAATATTTAGGAGAATAGATGAGCCAAATAATTAAAGTCGAATTAGACCAAAATTACAATATCAACATAAGCTACAACGACTTAAGCGACTTAAGTAATTTTCTTAAAAACTCAAATTTTGTTCATAGACTTTTCATCATCTCAGATGCAAATGTATGCAGACTACATTTACAAACATTATTACACTACATAGAAAAAACCAATTTTTCTTACTCCATATACTGCTTTGAACCAGGCGAAAAAAGCAAAAGCAAAGAAGTATTGTTTGATATCTATGACTTTTTGATTGAAAATAAAGCCGATAGAAAAACACCACTGGTAGCATTTGGAGGTGGTGTTGTTGGCGATGTGGCATCTTTTGCAGCTAGTACATTTATGCGCGGTATACCACTTATTCATATACCAACAACCGTAGTTTCGCAAACAGATAGCTCAATTGGTGGCAAAACAGCCATAAACCATCCAAAAGGCAAAAACTTAATAGGTACATTCTACCAGCCAAACGCTGTATTTATAGATACAAAATTTTTAGATACGCTAAGTAATGAGGAGTTTTTTGACGCTTTTTCAGAAATTATTAAATACGGCATTATAATGGATAGGCAGCTATTTCGCTTTATAGAAGAGCATATTGGCGATATTTTAAAAAGAGACTACAAAGCTATACAAAAACTTATATATGATTGTGCAAAAGATAAAAGTTTAATTGTGCAAAAAGATGAAAAAGAGGCTAACCTAAGGGCTATCTTAAATTTTGGTCACACGCTTGGTCACGCAATCGAAGCCTTTTTTGGGTATAAAAAATATACACACCCCCAAGCAGTTTCAATTGGAGAGGTATTTGCCGCAAAACTCTCCTATAAGCTGAGTTTAATTGATGAGCAAACATTCATTAGAATCAAAAATTTACTCGAAAAGTTTCGTCTGCCAACAAAAATAGACAACATAGATCCAAGCTCGCTTATTGAAATAATGCAGCGTGACAAAAAAGCAAAAGGCGGTATATTAGAATTTATATTGACAAAAGGCATAGGAGAGGTTATTATTGCAAACGACATAGACAATAGTTTGTTGATAGAAACAATTAGAGAGTTGCAGTGAAAAAGATTATAAAAAAAGTTGAAAAATATTACAAATCAAAAGAAGTAAGTTTATTCTTTTATCCTCTTGCGTGTTTACTATATGAAAGTGGTGCTAAAGAAGAAGCTTTTGATTTATTAGTTGAAGGTGTAGCAAAATTTCCGAGATACTTGCTTGCTTTAATTAAAATTGCCCAGATTCTTATTGACGAAGAAAAGTACGAAGCGGCTGAAAGCTACCTTGAGACAGTTTTAAATATTAATAACTCAAATGTACTTGCATGGGAATTATTGGCTTTATCTTACGAAAAACAAAATAAAATTGAACAGGCTATTAATGCATACGAAAAACTTCTTGTACTTGACCCTTCGCCTAAAGTAAAATCAAAACTATTATCGCTTGCTTCTTCTTACACACCAAATGTAGAAAAAGTAAAAGAAAACTTAGCGCAAAACCCAAGTATACAAAAACCACTCAAGTCAAAAGAAACAGATACAAGCGATATAGTGATATTGGATGTTGAAAAGCCCGTTGAAACTAAAAAACAAGAAGAAACGGCGCAAAACTTAGAACAAAATAAACCTATAGTTTTTGAAGATATACCTACAATTGATTTAGAAGAAGACGATCAGCTTAACATAGCAAAATTATATGTCGAACAAGGATACATTGAAGATGCAAAAAATCTATACAAAGAAATACTAACAAGGAATCCCCAAAATGAGCAAGCAAAACTTGCCTTGGAGGCGCTAAATGCAAAAGAATAAATTTTTTTTACTGCTTGTAATAATGTTTTTTATTTCATCGTGTACGCAGCTTAGACAAGTGGGTTTTAGGGATTACGAAACTTCATTTTCAAAACAACTAGACAAACAAACCGTAGAAAAAAAACTATATAGGGATTTTGAGACCGTTGCCATCACCAAAGTAACATACTTTAACCAAACACTTGCAAATCAATACTATAATTATCTAAAACAACATAATGCAATATCAAAATCAAACCAACCTATATACGACTCATTTGTAAATGATTGCTCAAAAAATACTGTTTTTTGGGTAAACCTCTACAGCTCATACTACGAATCAAGTAATATATCAGATAAAAAATCATTCTGGAATGTTTATCTAGATTGCAATGGCAAAAGAATTCAACCTGTAAAAATTGAAGAGGTTTCAAAGGATAGTCCTTTAAACGCATGGCTTTATTTAAAACCAAAAAATTATTGGTCAAGTAATTATATAATAGAATTTGATAAAAGTTGCGATAGCAATACTATTGACTTTAACATGGCTTCAATTATTGGCAGTTTAGATTTTAAATTTAGGTAAAGGAGGGTTTTTGATGTACAAAATTCTAAAGAAGCAAAAATGGAGTGACACTATATTTTCAAACTGGATAGAAGCTCCATTTGTTGCAAAGGCAGCCCAGCCTGGTCAGTTTATAATACTGATTACAAACGAAAAAGGCGAGAGGATTCCCTTGACAATCGCTGATTCTAACCCAAAAGAAGGTTGGGTTCAAATTGTTTATCAGGTAGTTGGCGCAAGCACGCTTGAGCTTTCATTAATGAATGAAGGCGAAAGTTTATATGCTTTTGTTGGTCCTTTAGGAATACCATCTGAGATAGAAAATTTTGGTGGGAAGGTGCTGATTATTGGTGGCGGCATAGGTATTGCCCCCATTCATCCAGTTGCAAAAAAGCTAAAAGAGCTTGGCAATTATGTTGTTTCTATCATAGGAGCGCGTACAAAAGATCTCATCATTATGGAAGACAAGATGAGAGAAGCTTCAAATGAAT
>JBFWJP010000164.1:0-3807 GCA_050253135.1 Desulfurella sp.
TGCATGTAAAGAAGTTGTTGTTATTTGTGCTTGATAAATACATAAAGTAAACATTGTTTTCTTTTACTAGGCTTAGTATCGATTTTAACAGTCTTTCACGATTAAGGTTTGTTTTTTTGAGCAGATCGTTAAATGAAATACTTTTTTGCTGTTGCAGAAGATGCACTATATATTCTTTCATTTGAACCTCCAAAATAGAACATACAAATAATATTAGATAAATCTAACAATTTGTCAAGTAAAAAATATATTTAGTTTAAACTTACATTGTAAAAAAGTAGATCGTGAAAACTAAAGTTGCTTGACTATAGCGATATATATTGTATAATACATCCGATATGATAGTAAATGAACTTAGCGGTATATTGCGAAATATGATGCATAAAAATGGTGTGTATTTTTTTGAGGTTAATGTAGATGGCGATAGTTTTTTTGCGCTTCAGTTACACAACTCATGTAAGGTAAACAGCAGTGTTAAATTGCGCTTTAGTGAAGGCGATATAAGTATAGCCAAAAAAATACATCCAGAAATTAGTATATCTAACATACACAAAGCAACCATAAAAAACATTGAAAATGATAATTTGCTTTGTAGGGTTGAGCTTTATTACAAAGAAAAATCGCTTTTTAGTCTAATAACTTTTAAATCTCTAAAGAAATTAGACTTAAAAATTAACGATGAGGTTTATTTTTTAATAAAAGCACTTTCCGTTGAGGTTTTCTGTGAGTGATTTTTTGTTGCCTTTGTATTTAACATTCAAATTGGCAACTATTACTACAGTAGTATTGTTTTTTATTGGTATTTTTATAGCATATTTTTTAGCATACACGCGCTCACGTTTGCGATTTTTATACGAAGCTTTGGTAAATATACCATTGTTTTTGCCTCCAGTTGTATTGGGTTTTTATATATTAGTGCTCTTTAGCCCTGCTTCTTTTTTGGGAAAACTGCTTGAGTTTTTTGGTATTAAGCTTGTGTTTAATTTTTCCGGTCTTGTTGTTGGAAGTATTCTTTATAGTTTTCCATTTATGATAAATCCTTTAGTCTCTGGGTTTAGAGCTTTACCAAAATCGCTAAAAGAGGCAGCGTACACTTTAGGTAAAACAAAGCTTGAAACATTTTTTAAAGTATTACTGCCTAATATGAAGCCTTCAATTTTGAGTGCAGTTGTTTTAACATTTGTGCATACAATTGGCGAATTTGGCGTTGTTTTAATGATTGGTGGTAATATTCCAGGAGTTACCAAGGTTGCTTCTATTGCAATTTTTGATGCTTCAATGGCGCTTAATTATAAATTGGCAAATTTTTACTCGCTTGTTTTGTCTTCAGTATCTTTAAGTGTTTTAATACTTGTGTTTTTTTTGAATAAAAAGTTTGTATCAAATGATAGAAATTAAATTAAAAAAGAAACTTTTTACATTTGAGTTGAATGTAGATTTAACCATAAAAAGTAATAATTTTGTATCTATTTTTGGGCCATCGGGTGCTGGCAAAACTACAATATTGCGCCTTATAGCTGGGCTAGACAAGCCAGATTGGGGCTACATTTGTGTTGATGATGAGGTGTGGTTTTCAAGTAAGGACAACATAAATGTACCTGTTAGATTTAGAAAAATAGGATTTGTTTTTCAGGATTATGCTTTGTTTGAAAATATGAGTGTGGGGAAAAATATTGAGTTTGCACTAGAATCAAAAAAAGACTTAAATGTCGTAGACGAATTGCTTGAACTTGTGCATCTAAAGGAGTACAAAAACCAAAAAATTAGCCTTTTGTCTGGTGGCCAAAAGCAAAGGCTTGCGCTTGTGAGGGCTTTGGCAAGAAAACCAAAATTGTTACTTTTAGATGAGCCTATGTCTGCTTTAGATGTGTCACTAAGGGCAAGTTTGCAGGACGAATTGTTGCTTTTACAAAAAAAGTTCAACATTGCTTCTATAATGGTAAGCCATGATATTTCTGAAGTTGCAAAACTAAGTGATCATGTTTTTTTTATAAATAACGGTAAAATCACAAAACACGGTGAACCTAAAGCGATTTTTGATATTGATGCAAATAATGTAAATATTTTTGGGACAGTAATAGATAAAAAACCTGGAGATCTTTTTGGCATACTAAAAGTATTAATTGGAAACAGCATAGTTAATATACCAGCAAACACAGAACAATTTTTGAACCTTTCTATTGGTGATAAAATACTGATAACGACAAAAGCGTTTAATTTTTCATTAAAAAAGGTTATTGTTTAACTAATTATTTTTCTATTCCGTCTCTTGCTATCACACCTTGCGTGTAGTAATGTTTTATTTCTTTCATTTCTGTTACCAAATCAGCTGCATCAATGATTTTTTGCGTTGCGTATCTGCCTGTTATTACAAGCTCTGTATTTTGAGGTTTTTTCTTAATAAGCTCTAAGAGATCATCATCGCTAAAAAGGCCAAAAAATACAGCAATATTTGCTTCATCTAAAATAACAACATCGTAAGATGAGCTATTGTTATTAAATACATCCAAAACAAAATTATAGCCATCTTTTGCAGCTTGTATATCTTCCAGGGAAGGTTTGGAGTGTATAAATTCTGGCCTGCCAAATTGCTTGATGGTTAAATTTTCAAACCTAGAAAGCGCCTTGTGTTCGCTATATGGCAAGCCTTTAACAAACTGCACAAACAATACTTTTAAGCCCGCACCTAGAGCTCTTATAGCTAAACCAATAGCAGCAGTTGTTTTACCTTTACCATTTCCTGTGTATACCTGCACATAACCTTTTTCTTTCATCTTTATCCTCCTAAAATTGTATTTAAGTAAGAAACAAAATGCATTACTTTGACATTAATGCCTTTATTTTTTAAATAGCCATCGATTTGCATAATACAGCCAGGACACGCTGTAATAAGAATTTCTGCTTGTGTATTTATTATATTTTGTGCTTTTCTTTCTATAAGTTTTTTTGATATACCTTTGTGCATTATAGAGTAGCTCCCAGCAAATCCACAGCATTTATCGCTTTCATTTAATGCTACAAATTGAGGCTCAACTGTTTGCAAAAAAGCTTCTAGTTCTAAAGAGGTTTTTAAACCTCTAAGCAAGTGACAGGGGTGGTGATATGTGATTTTTTTATTCATTGGCTTTATCTGAACTTCATTAATTTTTTTTAAAAAATAAGAGCTAGCATCTTGCAAGCTTGCCTCAAGATCAATGCCTGCAAGTTCAGAATAATCCCTATCTATCATATGCTGACAGTGAGGATCTAAAAAAATCACTTCATCGTAGTTTTCTATTGTACTTGATACCTTTTTTGCACTATTTATAGCTTCGGATTGTTTTCCATTGTAATAGCACGCAGCACCGCAACAAGCAGGCTGTTTTATTACGCTAAGATTGATATTGAGTTTTCTTGCCACTTCTAAACAATCTTTTCCTAAGTCTTCATAAAAGATATTAACAGAGCACCCTGCAAACAAACCTATATTAGATTTTTGAGTTTTTGTTAAGTCAAACGATTTTTTGTTGAGTTTTGGAAAAACTCTAAAATCAAAACCAAAATACTCATCAAGTGCTTTAAAACCTAGTTTTGTTTCTTTTTTAAAAAATCTTGATAGGATTTTAATTGAAAAGCGCAAAATAGAGTAATTTGATAAACTATCTAAAATTTTATCTTTTGCGATACTATTTATGGGATACTGTGATTTAATTTTCAGAATTAAGGATTGTATAGGAATTTTGCTTGAGCAGATTGAGTCACAAGCCATACAACCAAGGCAAAAATTCGCAAATTCCCCAATACCTTTATACCCAGTCAAATAAGATA